>CAZFWQ010000632.1:0-1868 GCA_964522755.1 uncultured Oscillospiraceae bacterium
CCCTTTTCCTTCAACATATGCCGTTCTCCGTATAGTATCCGGAAAATGGGAATTGCCGCCGTCTATCAGGATGTCTCCCGGTTCCAGATAAGGAATGAGCGCGTCGATGAATTCATCAACGGGGTTTCCCGCTTTCACCATCAGCATGATTTTGCGCGGCTTTTCAAGATTGTCCGCCAGTTCCTGGAGGGAATAGGTTCCAATGATGTTTTTTCCCGCCGCGCGACCCGCGATGAAGTTCCTGACCTTGTCGAGGCTGCGGTTGTACACGGCCACCGAAAATCCTTTGCTTTCCACATTCATGACAAGGTTTTCACCCATCACCGCAAGACCGACCAGTCCGATATCCGCCTTGGCCATCTTCTCTTCCTCCAATCAAAAATGATGATTGACCGGTATGCAAATAAGGCTTCCCGGTTTACTTCCCGTACTTCTCCCAGAACTCTTCCCGCGTGATGCCGTAGCACATCACATCCCATCTTTCCCCGCCGGCGAAATGGTTGCTGCGCAGGCACCCTTCAAGCGTGAATCCGAACCTTTCATGCAGGCGCATGGATTCCGGATTGAATGAATAGGCCTGCGCATTGCATTTATAAAACCCCAGTTCGTTGAAATAGTAGCGCAGGAGCAGGCGGATGGCTTCCGATGCGTATCCTTTGCCCTGGTGTTCCGGTAAAACGGCGATTCCATAGGAAAATGTGCCTTCGAATCGTTCCGCGGAATGGGAATTGACGCTTCCCGCAACCTGCCCGTCCAATGTTTCAATAATCAGAAAATATTCATCTCCCATGGGATTCATTCTTGAGAACTCATCCATTCGCTTGCGAAGCTGTTCCGTGCCGACGGGGAAATGGGCCCTGTCGCCGGACCGCTGGGAGGCGGAGTTCCTGCTGTCTGGCAGAGTGAAGTAGGCATGCATGTCATCTGGAACCGGTGCCCGCAGCCGGATTTTCAAGCCTTGCCACATGTCTTCCATATCGTAGAACCCCTCTCGCCGACGCATCGGAGCAATGGCAACCACTTATACGTAGACTTCCCTGCCGGTGCGGCTTGATTCGTACAGGCCAAGCACCAGCTTCAGCGCAGGCAATGCGGCGGTTCCGTCAATCCGGAAAGGTTCTCCCGCCTTCATGGCCCGGTACCAGTCTGCGACAAGCCCTTTGTGCCCGTATCCCCAGTGGGCCTTGTCTCCCGATGCGGCATCGCTTTCCATCACGGTTTCCGTCCTGCCGTCATGATATCGGACAGTCATGACGTCATCAAGCCGCATCGTCGCGCGTTCGCAGACTATCTCGATTTGGACGGGGGCATCCTTGCAGTAGTTGTTGGTCGCGTAGAAGATCCCGTTTGCGCCCGTCTCAAAACGGATGAGGGCTTCCGCGGTATCTTCCACCTCGATGATGCCGGACAGCAGGCGGGTGTCGATGGATCCCTTGAGGGATACCGGCTTTCCAAGCATCCACTGCAGCAGGTCCAGCGTGTGGATGGCCTGGTTTATCATCACGCCGCCGCCCTCTTCCTTCCAGGTGCCGCGCCACGGACCACTCGCGTAATAGTCCGCCTGCCTGTTCCAGGTGACGAACGCCCGGCCGCCGAGCACGGCGCCGACCTCTCCGGAATCCAGCAGGGCGCGCATCCTGCGGGATGTGACGTTGTACCTGTTCTGGAAACAGACACCAAGCCTCTTGCCGGTTTCCGCTGATACCCGGTTCATGGCTTCCGCATCCGCGACGGAAATGGCCATGGGCTTCTCTGTCAGGACATGCTTGCCCGCCTTCATGGCCGCGATGGCCATTTCGGCATGCAGGAAGTGGGGCGTGCAGAGATGGACGGCGTCAATGTCCGGAACAGCCAGCAGTTCCCGCCAG
>CAZFWQ010000633.1:0-1864 GCA_964522755.1 uncultured Oscillospiraceae bacterium
TCCCAACCGTCTTGCGCTCGTCCTCGGTGGCCGCCGTCCCGAAGGACGTGATTATCCCCTGCAGTTCCTTCTTTTGTCCGGCATCAAGACCGCCGGTGACAATGGCATCGGCTGCCGCAATCAGTTCCTGATTCTCCATCAGCCTGCTGACGGCTCCATCCGTAGCAGCGCTGGCGGCGTCGACTTCCGTAAAGTTCTGGCCACGTCCCATATTGGCGCACGCTATTACACCCGTGATGGTTGATTCCTGTGCGATCAGTGACGCAATGGGGCCGGATTTAATCGGGTCTATGCCATACTTCTTGTCTAGAACTTCCTGAATGGCCAGGCTCAGAACTGTCATTTTCCGTAAATATGACTTTCCATTGATACTTTTGTTTTCGTCGATCACTATCTCATTATTTCTTCTTCCAGTTTCAACAATGTCCGAAGGTCGTTTTTTCCCAGCCTCCGACACCACTTGGGATCTTTGTTTTTCAGCCTCGGCTGCCGATGTCTGCGGGGCAGGCACTCCGACAGGAGGCTTGACGATTGCTGAACCTTGTACTGATGCGACTGGCGGTGCATCTTGCTCCGAATCAGCAACCGTGTCACGCCCGCCTCTTGCCTTGATAACCCCCTTGATATAACTAAGAGACTCATCGACAAGCTGATCATCGCGAATCAACATGAATTCCCCATCGGCTTTTTGTATCACAAAACCTTGTTCCTGGGGGTCAATAATCCTGGCTTCGATTCTTCGACCATCCTTACTCACAATCTCGTAAAGTTTAGTCCTTTCTGGTTCACTTGCTTTGGATTGTAAATATTTTTTAACATTACTGACTTCCGTTCGAATATCTTTGGATTCCTGCATGAGTTCAGCGGCTTTTTGAATGTTGCTTTCTCCCAATTTCCGGATAGCAGAAGATGATGATTGCCTGCCGGTAAGGGGCGAATTAAAGTCTGGCGTTTGAGCTTGTTGTTTGCCTTGTTTTGCGAGGTTTGCCGAGCTTTTTGCCAGTTCATCGGCTTTTGCCAATGCAGATTTATGATTGTTTGGATTAGCGAGTTTGTAACGGGTAATGATTTTGCTATTTCGGGGTTCCTCACTGCCCGAGGATGTGCGCTGTCCGCCTAAGTCCGCACTGGATGACAATGATATCATGCAACACTGAAGTATTGTGACAACTATACATATACGATTCAATAAATGACCTGTTGTGCATAAATACTTATGGGACGTTTTCATGTTTGAATATGGGTGAAGGTTGTGCTTTCTGGAGCCTGTGATCGTGGCAGCATCAACGCTGCGGATCTATCCCGGTTCCGCCGCATCGTGGACAAGATATCTGACGTGGCGGCGCACCGCCGCCGACACTGAACGGGTCGGTTGCATGCCCGTAGCCGCCACATTGGAGACAGCGGGACTGCCGATATTGGGGTGAGGGCTGGGAGTACCTGTTTTGAAGTGCGTCAAGAGGAGAGTACTCCTGCCGCCGGTATTGTTCCATGAGTGCACGAATTGTATCTTCGGAAGTAGAGAAAAACAGGGACGCAATTATCATCATGGTCGCGAAAATGTATTGCCTCACGAGTCTCTTGACTCCAGTTTGATAAGAGAGCACCCACGTCGCAATTCTTGGAGCAGCACCAGACAGAATGCCAAGCCCTTCCACCGATGCTGGCGTGCGCTCAAAAGCATAGTTTACAATATAATAAATCATGACAATCGATAATCCATCAAGGGCGAAGCCAAGGATCTGCAGACCGCAAAGCACGTTATAAACCCCATGCAAGACCGCGACAGCCAGCACGGCCACCGCACAAAGGCCAAGGCATGTGTATATGCCATTTGCCGCCCGTATCCTTGGCGCCAAAATCC
>CAZFWQ010000634.1:0-1861 GCA_964522755.1 uncultured Oscillospiraceae bacterium
TGTCCGGTTTGATGTTGTGGCATACGGCCACATCGAATCCTTCCAGCCGTGCCTCGCGTTCCGACAGGCCGGTCATGGCGACCGTCGTGTCGAAAATCCTGAAAATGCCGGTTCCAAGCGTGCCCTGGAAAACCAGCGAACCCCCGGACGCCTGGTCCCCCGCGATGCGCCCCATTTTGTTGGCTGTTGAACCAAGCGGGTGCCAGAAAGGCTTTCCGGTGATCGGGGAATAACTTTCCGCACAATCGCCGCAGGCATATACATCCGGCATGCTTGTCATCATCCGTTCATCCACCGCGATGGCGCCGGTCCGACCGATACTGATGCCCGCATTTCGGGCGAGCGTAACATTGGGGCGTATGCCGACTGACAGGATGACAAGGTCCGTTTCAATGATTTTTCCACTTCTGAGAACGGCGCGCCCAATGCGTTCTTTTCCCGGCCCGGCTTCCCACTCCAATGCGGAAACCGCATCCTGGAGACAAACAGACACGCTGTTTCTTTGCAGCGTTTCCTGCAGCCACACAGCCACATCCGTATCCAGCGGTTTCACCAGATGATCTTCCAGTTCAACCATCGTCACTGCCAAGCCCCTCCTGCAGAGGTTTTCGGCCATTTCCATCCCGATGAAGCCGGATCCGGCTATCAGCGCGCTTTTGGGATTGGCCGCCCTAATGTGGGCATCCAGTTTTTCCATGCCGCCCACATCGCGGATTGTGAAGACATTCGGATGGTCCGCGCCGGGAATGGGAGGAATGATGGCAGAGGCACCGGTGGCGATGATCAGCTTGTCATAGGCATCAGAAAAAACTTCCCCGGTTTTCAGATTGCGCACTTCCAGTTTCCGGGCGTCCGGATCGATGTGAAGCACCTGATGTTCAGTCAGTACATCCACATTGTATTTCGCCTTGAAATACGCCGCATCGCGGGGAACCAGCTGCTCCAGATCCATGATCTCCCCTCCAAGCCAATAAGGCAGTCCGCAGGCGGAGTAAGAGATGCGCGTATCCATTTCATAAATGCGGATATCGGCTGTTTCCGTGTTCCTGCGGGCTTTGGCCGCCGCCGAGGTTCCCGCGGCCACCGCGCCGATGATGCGGATGTTCATGATGTGCTCCTTCCGCTGCTCAGCAGTTTTTTTCCTTGCGAGCGAGCCAGTCTTCCAGTGCTTCCCTGTCAGATTTCCCCTGAACGGTATTTGCCAGGATGTCCTGTGACAATTGAAGTATCATGGGCGACCACCAGCCTTCGGCCGCATGATAGTGCATCCATTGGGCAAACCGTTCATCAAGCACAAGCCCGGTCGCCCGGAGAACGGCCAGGTGGCGCGATGCCTTGGCCTGCGGGATTCCGAGCGCCTCGCACAGATCGCAGACGCATAATTCACGCCCCTGCAGCAAACAAAGGATGCGCAGCCGCGTTTCGTCGGACATTGCTTTCATGACTTCCGTAAATTCCTTCATTGCCCGGCCTCCGAAAGAACAGGACCCGCTGATGAGTGATTCCACTCATATCCGTATATGCGGTTATACATATATGGTAATCATCTGCCGACCGTTATGCAAGGATGATTCGATAAATACCATGTAAACTCTACGTTAAGCCTGAGGATATTCCTGAATCCGCAGAATTTCCGGTGGAAGGAGTCGGATGATGACGAAAGGAGATGAAAGAAGACGAAAGGAGATGAAAGAAGACGAAAGGAGATGAAAGAAGACGAAGGGAAATGAAGGGAGTCATAAGGAGACGAAAGGAAACGGAAGAAGCAAATGATGCCCTATTCGCACGAAAAAGGGCTCCCTGCCGGGAACACTATTGTTTGAAGCAATGCGATTGCAGCCATCCGCCCTTTGATTAGGAC
>CAZFWQ010000635.1:0-1859 GCA_964522755.1 uncultured Oscillospiraceae bacterium
ATCTATAATGCTTTTGCACGATCCTTGTTATATTTTTGGCGGGAATTTAGGTTATAGACCAAGTCTGTCATTCGCTGGTTTGTCCTGCTCAGGCAGGCAAATGTCCAGTCAAGGATCTTGGTCAGACTGTCGATCATTCCGAGCGTAAACTGCTTTGCGCCAATGGACATCACAAAGACATCCTGAAAACCGTTCATAGCATTACAATCAATGGGAAAGAGTGTTATCTTGAGAACTTTATCGACATCACCGAGCGCAAGCTTGCAGAGGAGAAACTGAAGTTGCAGGAGATACAGGTCCGCACGATTCTGGAATCTACCGGCGATGGTATTCTTGCCGTCGATAATGCCGGAAAAGTCATCAAGGCAAATCAAAAATTCTTAGATCTCTGGGAAATACCACCGGCCCTGTTGAGAGAGGGCGATGATGATGTCCTTCTGACGTACATCCTGAGTCAATTGGTTGATTCTGACAAATTTCTTGAAAAAGTGAAGCAACTCTATGGATCAACAGCCGTAGATTTCGATGCGATCTTGTTCAAAGACGGGAGAATAATGGAGCGATATTCCTGTCCACTGCTCAGTGAAGGCGTCGTCAATGGGCGTGTGTGGTCATTTCGCGATATTACCGAACGGAGGAAGGCAGAGGAAGCGCTGAAAGAATCCAGATCGAAATACCAGTTTCTCGCAGAGAGCATGGCGGATGTTGTATTCACACTGGATATGAACCTGGCGACCTCCTATGTCAGTCCTTCCATTGAAAAAATGCTGGGGTATACTCCGGAAGAAAGGATGGCTCAAAAAGTAGATCAACAGCTGACTGCCGGATCCCAGCAAGTGGTTTTCGAAACATTGGCGGCGGAATTAAGCAGAGAAAAGGAAAAAGGGAGGGATCCGGACCGTTCCAAGGCTATGGAATTGGAGTATTATCACAAGGATGGTTCCATAAGGCATCTTGCAACTTACATTCGGGGTATCCGTAACGGCGAGGGGACTTTGATGGGTTTTTTTGGCTCCCACCATGACATCACCTCCCGCAAGCATGCGGAGGAGGCCTTGCGTGGAAGCGAGAAGAAGTTTTTTATGACATTCCAAGCCAATCCCAGTTTAATGGCAATCCGGTCTTTGAAGGATGGGCGCTTCATTGATGTGAATGATGCCTATACACGTGTCACAGGCTTCAATCGAGAAGAATTAATCGGCGCTGATTCAAGAGAGCTGAATATTACCGACTCCGAAACCGTCGAAAACGTGAGAGAGATATTCAGCAAGGAGGGCTGCATTAGCAACTGGGAAGGTAAATTCAGGACGAAGACAGGTGATATACGTACAGGATTGTTCTCTGGAGTCGCCATTGAGATCGGGAATGAACCCTGTATCCTTTCGGCTCTCCAGGACATCACCGACCGCAAGCGGACGGAGGAGGAGAAGCGGGGCCTGGAGGAGCGCCTGCGACATGCAGAGAAGATGGAAGCCCTCGGGCAACTGGCGGGCGGTGTTGCCCACGATCTGAACAATGTCCTGGGAATCCTTTCCGGCTACTCGGAACTGCTGCTGGAGGAGATCCCCGAAGAGAGCATATCCAGGGGGCACGTTGAAAAGATTTTTCGGTCAACTGAGAAAGGAGCTGCGATTGTTCAGGACTTGCTCACGCTTGCCAGGCGGGGGGTGGTCGTATCTGATGTGATGAATCTCAATGGCATCGTTTCGGCTTTTCTCAAGACCCCGGTGTTCGAGAAGATGAAGGACTATCATCCCCGTGTGACATTCAGGACAGAATGCGACAATAACCTGTTGAACCTTAAAGGTTCTCCTGTCCACATGGAAAAGGTTCTCATGAATCTCAACTCAAATGCTGCG
>CAZFWQ010000636.1:0-1854 GCA_964522755.1 uncultured Oscillospiraceae bacterium
TAAAATCTACACACCGGTTGGGATTGTCTTCAAAGGTTCAGGGTTCTATGCTACAGATCATCGCTCACCATCAGGAACAGCCAGCCACGCGCAAGCAAAATCAGAAGAGAAGAGCGAAACCCCTAAACCGGCTGAGAAAAGCGAATTGACCACTCCAGCACCAAGTAAATCGGAATAATTCATAATAGGATCATCCTACAAAGACTAAAGGAAAGAAATGTTTCTTCCTTGATGTCTTTTTTTCATGTATAAATCTCAAAATCCTGTATAATTCCCTTATGAGAAAATGGGGATTCTTATTCGCGGGTGTGCTATTTACTGGATGTGTTCTGTCCGTATGTTGTTTTTCCAGTGGTATTTTCGTTGAATCCTATCTCCACCCAATCCAAATGCAGCCTGTAATGTTCACAGAAATACCCGATTCGCAAATTCAACTCATTTCAACCAGTCCTCTACCCACGCCAAGTTTTACTTCTTATCCCACGCCGATTCCGACGCCCACTAACACCCCTATACCAGATAATCAAGGCATTATCCCTGCTATAGGATGTAGAGCAATCCTGTTCATCAGTGAAATCCTTTATGATCCTCTCAGCAAAGAACCAGATGGAGAATGGGTCGAAATCTACAATCCCGGAAACTGTGATCTCAGCCTTAAGGGGTATAAACTTGGAGATGAAGAAACACTGGGACAGACAGAAGGAATGCTGCTGTTTCCGGATAAAAGCATCCTCCGCGCAAAAATAGCGCTCGTCATCGCACAAAATGGTAGCTTATTCTTAAATCAATATGGTTTCAAGCCAGATTTTCAAATTCTACATTCAGATCCGAGCATCCCGGTCTTACAAAAATATGTCCCTTGGTCTAAAGGAAGGATGAATTTAAATAATAGCGGTGATGAGGTATTATTATTGAATGAGCAGGACAATATCATTGACGCGGTAGCCTGGGGAAAATCAACTTTTTCCAATTCAAAATCAAGACTGATGCCAGTCTATGCCCCGGGACATTCTTTAGAACGGGCTATCTTCCAATCCGGGAAAATCATTTGGCATGAGCAAGCGATGCCTAACCCTGGCAAAGGGAATGGTTTCAGTAAATCCGTCGCCGTTAATGCAGAAAATAAATCTTTAACACCAGTTCCTCATTCCTCGGAAACGTATCCATCTACACCAACTCCGATCGTTTCTCACACAGAAACCCCTCCTTCAACAGTCCAGCATAGTACTGAAGCCACCCAAACCCGGGTACCAGCCCCGTTCAATGGGCGATTGCTTGTCAGCGAGGTATGTTTCGACCCCCTTGACCACGAACCAGATGGCGAATGGATCGAAATCTATAACCCTGAAAATTATCCAATTGACTTAAGTGGTTTCAAAATCGGCGATGAGGAGACGAAGGGACAGTCAGAAGGCATGATGCAATTCCCTTCCGGGGCTATCATCGAATCTCGAGGGGTTGTCATTATAGCCAATCACGCCGAACCCTTTCTCGCCAGATACGGTTTTCAGCCTCAATATGAAATGAACGAATCAAACAACACCTCGAATATGACAACATATTCTTCCTGGGCAAAAGGCTCAGTCAGTCTTAACAATTCAGGAGATGAGGTCATCCTCCTGGACGGTGCAGACAGAATGGTTGATGTGGTTTCTTGGGGCAATTCAACTTCCATTTTTAATCCTGCCGTAGCGACTGGTTCTCAAGGCAACAGCATTGCCCGCAACCCTGCCGACACAGATACAAATACGGCATCAGACTGGTATATTCAGCGCAATCCAAATCCGGGTGTGGTGTTATTTTCAGAAATTTCACGAACACCAACCAGGACTCAGACTGTTACCAAAACACCCC
>CAZFWQ010000637.1:0-1850 GCA_964522755.1 uncultured Oscillospiraceae bacterium
CCTTCTTCACTGAAAACAGATATGGTTCCGCCATGAGCCTCGACGATGGCCTTCACCAGCGTGAGACCAATCCCTGAACCTCCGGTGGTTCTGTTTCTGGATACATCTGCCCGGTAAAAGCGTTCAAAAATATGAGGAAGGTCTTTGGCGGGGATTCCCGTGCCGGTGTCGGCAATCGTCAGAAGGATTTTGTCGGGCACATGCCGAGCCTTGATCGTGATGATGCCATCTTCAGGTGTGAATTTCAGCGCGTTGGAAACAAGGTTGATGATTACCTGGCTCATTTTGTCCTTGTCTGCAAGCAGGATACTCTCGTCACAGTCGATGATTGTCCGGATTCCCTTCTGATCAAAAGTTGTTTCATAGGTCTTCAGAAGGCTTCGCAGAAAGGGTTCCAGGGGAAGAACCGTTTTTTCAAGCACGAGCGTGTCACTATCGTACTGCGCTAATTTTTCCAGGTCCGAGACGAGTCGGGAAATGCGCAGGATTTCTTCATGACAGCTTTCGAGCCTTTGCGTCGTGGGTTCCCAAATACCGTCAATCATCGTTTCCAGATGGGTTTGCAGTGTAGCCAGCGGCGTTCTCAGTTCGTGGGCTACATCCCCGGTCAACCGCTTCCTGAGCTTTTCCTGGCTCTCGAGGGATTCTGCCAGCTGGTTCACCGTATCTGATAATTCGACAATCTCCGTCGTACTGGAATTCACATGGATACGGGCCCCGTACATTCCTTTCCCGATGGACTGCGCGGCATGGATGACCCGGGATATGGGCAGGCTGATTCGCTGGGATAAAAGCACGCCGAAAGCAAATGCCAATAAAAGCGAGAATATTCCCACCCCGATGAAAATGCCATTCAAGGTCTTGATAAAGTGCATGTCGATGTCATTGTAAAAATATGGACCGTAGTAGGCAATGTCCACGGTTCCAAGATTCACGGCTCCTTGTGCCATCGCGATGGTTTCAATGGTCAATTTGCCATTCCAGCCAGGATTGCCTGCAACCATGTTGCGCGACATGTCCTGTATCATTTGCTGGCACATGCCCTGATTGTATGCGTACGCATCCCAGATCATCCCGCCTTTTGCGTCTTTCACCTGCAGAATCAGTCCCTGTTCCATGGCGAAGATGCCTATGTCCTGTATGGAAGATTCATCCCAGCTCCCATCCGTCTTGATCTTGGCGGCGATCAGGCCAGCGATTTCCTTGTTCTGCTTGTTCTGGTTTTGTTGAATATAGTCGCGAAAATGTTTTTCCAATTGGATGTTGGAAATAACCCCGATCAGCAGGACGCAGATCAGGGCCGTTGCGGCGAAGGACACGGTTAGTTTTGTACGAAGTCCGAATCTCATTGATTGCACCGCCACTCCTGTAACATATTGTACCGCCGATATGATAATCATCACAATGGGTGGTCAGGATATGCTTCGGTTTTTTATGTCTATCTTCTGCAGCAGGGCATTTTCGCCCCGCTGTTTGCAGCGGGCGCCGGTGCGACGGAGAGGTCGGCTTTGCTGAGATCGTCAACAACCCGGATTGAGCCGTTGACCATTCCCATCCAGCAGGAGTAAGGTACCGTGCCGGTTTCACCGGGAGTGAACTCTATGATGTTGTCCCCTGCTTTCAGTGAGATCTGCTGATTATAGGATGGAATGACTACGGTTCCGTTGCATCCGTTGATATCCTTCGCATCCGCTTGTATGTTGAAGCGGACCGGAATCCCCTTTTGCACGACAATGGTTCCGTACGTGCTGGGAGCCACTTTGATGGATACTTCCTGCACATCGCCTTTGATGATTGCCACGTTGCCTGCGTTCTGCCCGTTTGCCGAATTGACGTAGGCTGCAGCCGAA
>CAZFWQ010000638.1:0-1505 GCA_964522755.1 uncultured Oscillospiraceae bacterium
TAGACCCTTGCCTTGTCCCTGCATTTTCCGCCCAGCAGCTGGTAGACGGGGGTCCCGAAATGCTTGCCCGCGATATCCCACAGGGCGATATCGATCGCGCTGACAGCGCCCATGATGGCTGCGCCGCGAAAATGATAGCATCTGTACATGTAGTTGCTCAGGTGTTCAATGCGAAGCGGATCTTCTCCAACCAGTATTCTGCTGAAAGATTCGACGCAGGCGGCGCTTGCTTCCAAGAAGCCCCATGCGCCGGATTCCCCCAGGCCCTTGATGCCCTCGTCGGTTTCGACTTCTACAAACAGGTACCGGTCAATAAGCAGTGGCGTTACTTTTGTGATTTTCATACCCATGAATCCTCCGTAAGAATTTTGGCCGTGCGTCAACCCTCATCAATTCCTGAAGCTCTTCACTTTCTGCATGAACGCCTTCACCCGGGCCTTGTCGACAGGGTTCTCGAACCTGCCGTCCACCTTGAACGTTGTGCCTACCACAGCACCGTCGGCGATTTCCAGCTGCGACTGGATATTGGCGATATTGCATCCGGTATTGGTGAACACGACCGTATCCGGTACGGCACCCTTCACCATCGACAGAACCTGCGAATCCGTTTCCGCACCCGCGATCAGTCCCGAAACGCACAAGGCATCCGGCCGGTTGTTGAAAACGGTGGAGCGTGCGATTTCGGTGATTTCCCTGTCAGCAAGATATTTGGAGGCCTCGGGCACGATGTTGAACAAAAGCTTGACTTCCTTCAGTCCAAGATTCCGCTTGTGCCTGAGCACCTCTCCCACATGCGTGTTCCACAGGCCGAAATCGCTGGCGTAGACCCCGCTCATGATCTCGCGGATGAATCCCGCCCCTGTGGCCGCGGCCAGGTCCAAAGATGCCATGGGGTCCCAAAGCACGTTCACGCCGAATGGAATGCCGATCTCCCCCATCAGTTCCCCGATGACCCTGGCCATGGCCGCCGTCGTCTCGGGTCTGACTTTCGTCAGGTATGGCAGGCTGAACTCATTGGAGAACATGACGGCATCGACTCCGCCTTCCTGCAAGGCATGCAATTCGCGCCTGGCAAGCTCGACGACTTTTGTCATCCCGCTTTCGGCATCGTAGTAGGGATCTCCGGGCATCGCCTGCAGATGGCACATGGCGATGATGGGTTTTTCGGTTCCAAAAGTGCCTTTCAGCCAGTTCATTCGATATTCCTCCTAACATGTATCAGCATACGTTCCGTGTCACAGGTATTCCACATCGACAGGCATCCGCGTCTTCGCGGACGCCATGATCGCCAGGATGACCAGCGTGGTGTTTGCCGCATCCTTGACGGAGACCAGGCATTCCCCGCCGTCGATCAGGCGGTCGACAAAATGCCGGATGCTTTGATAGCTGAACCCCGCCGCCTGCCCGTGGACGAAGTGCCTGACCAGGATATCCGGCCTGTCGCACCGGTCTTCCGTAAACCGCTCGATCATCTGGCTGTTGGACAGGTCCAGGCTGACCATGCC
>CAZFWQ010000638.1:1515-1847 GCA_964522755.1 uncultured Oscillospiraceae bacterium
TTTTGTCCCCATGAGGTTGAACTTGATGTCGTTGATGCTAGGATGTGTATCCGGTGTGATCCAGCCGTTTTCCATCTGCGCGATGGCGCCGTTCTCAAATTCGAGCGTGGTCATATACACATCTTCGACGTCGACACCCTTTTCAGAAAGAATCCCTTTCCTGGACACGCAATACACCCGCTTCACTTCACTGGCGAATATCCAGCGCAGGGTATCCACGCTGTGGGATCCGAGGAACCAAAGCACCGAGGACTTGTCGGCCCAGGGCAGCATCACGGTGGGCACATATTTCGTGTCGTTCAGCCTGAAATACGCATGATACGGTATGCCCA
>CAZFWQ010000639.1:0-1841 GCA_964522755.1 uncultured Oscillospiraceae bacterium
TAATCATCAAGCATGATAAGAACTTTATAATCACGCATCCGGACACCGCCTTGCCGGCAGAAAAAACCGCAGCGCAGGAACTAGCCAAATACATCGGGCAGTCTACGGGCGCCAAGACGGAAATAATTCCTGAAGGCAAACTGGAAAATAAAAACATCGCGGATGCATATATCGGGCAATGCCGCTTTACAAAGGAACAGGTTTTTTACAATAAGCGTCTCAGGCAGGAGGAATTCAGCATTGTCGTACAAGACGGAAAACTCTTCATATACGGAGATGACGGCATAGGGGATCCTTATGCGCAGGACAACAGGACGGGCACACTTTTCGGAGTTTATGATTTTCTGGAAAATGAACTCGGCGTAGCGTGGATTTGGCCTGGAAAAAGCGGGGAGGATGTTCCTGCCGTAGAGGAGCTGCGCCTGCAATCATTCTCAAGAACCGGCAACCCCGTGTTTTACAATCGCTCCATGATGTTCTCATGGTTGAAATATGAACAGCAGGGCGTCAAGGATGATATCAAATATTGGATGAAAAGAATGAAAATGGGCTGTGTCCGAAAGATGTGGTTCAATCACAGCTGGGATACGTATGTATTTAAACAGGATGAGGATGTCCGGCATCCGGAATGGCTGGCCTTATGGGGTGGGGAGAGGAAAAAACCCCATTGCTGTATTTCCAACGGCGAATTCCGTGATTACATAGTTCAGCAATGCCTGAATAATCCCAGGAACAAGGATTGTTCGGTAGTCTCAATTTCCCCGTCTGACGGCTACGGGTTCTGCGAATGCGGAAAATGCCGTGCCCTCGATCCGGATGGCACTGATTATTCCACTGGCATTCCGAACTTATCCGACAGGTACTGGGCGTATGCGAACTATGTTGCCAAAGAAGTCAAAAAAAGGAATCCTGAACTGAACGTTGGCATGTATGCATATACGGCGTACCGTGAACCTCCGGCAAACATAGGGAAGCTTGAAGACAACCTTGTTGTCTCCATTACATTCAGTGCGGCTTATTTCGTCAAGCCGGAGGAAAAGGAAAGATATTGCAGGCTGATTGACAATTGGAAGTCAAAAGGAGTTAAAATTGTCGGCCGTGAATATTGGGGAATGCATTACTGGCTGGATTTGCCGTATATCTTCACAAAGCAAATAAAAGAATCGATGCCTTATCTTTATAAGTGCGGTTTTACAGCAATGAACGGGGAAGTGCAGAAAAATTTCGCCACCCAGGGTCCCAACTATTATCTGGTCTCCCACATGATGTGGAATCCGGAAACGAATGCCGACAAGGTGTTGGCGCGTTACTATAAGGCATTTGGCCCTGCTGAAAATCACATCAGGAAATACTATGACACTTTTGAAGATTCCATTCTTGAAAATCAAAATAAGATAAATGCTTTTGCTTATTTGGAGTTGATTAACTCATGGCCCGAAATTTTCCCGGAAAAGACAGTAGGCAAAGCGGGAGAATGCATTCAGAAGGCAAAAGAAGCGGTGAAAGGCAATCCGGTTTATGAAGAACGTGTCAACTTGGTGGACACAGGCTACCTGTACACAAAAAACATGCTTGAACTCCTAGGCATCTACCGGAAACTTGGGCGAGGGGGAGTCCCTCTCTGGTGTTTCGGTTATCAGGGTGCCCTTGCGGAATTCAAATACTGGAAGACCTTGCCGGAAATGCCCGCCACATGGGTTGACTTCTGGAAGAAACATCCGGATGAACCACTGGGTAAAGAAGAAAAAATAGAATTGCTCAAGCGAGCCTTAATCCTAGGTAATGAAAGGGAAAGACTGTTGAGGGAATATGCCGAACTGCCAGCCCTCCCTCTTGGCAAT
>CAZFWQ010000640.1:0-1841 GCA_964522755.1 uncultured Oscillospiraceae bacterium
CATCATACCCTTCAGGAACTGGATGCCGCCGTACTGTTGAAGGAAATGCCTGGCAATTTGATTTTTCTTCCTTATATTTCAGGAACCAATGCTCCGGATTTCGAAGAAAATACCTGCGGCATGTTTTATGGAATATGTGCCAGGCATGATGAAACAGATTTTGCCTATGCCGTGATGGAAGGGGTCGCGCACCTTCTGGCAAGGAACATCGATGCAATGCGGGCATCAGGAATCAGAACTGAAAAAATCATAGCCACGGGAGGGGGAGCCAAGTCAGACCTCTGGTGCCAGATACAGGCGGATGTGACGGGCGTGCCGGTGGAGATTCCCGCTGACAGGGAAGCGGCGTGCCTTGGTGCGGCCATCATCGGTGCAGTTAGCGACGGGAAATACGATGGATATGATGATGCAATCTTGCATGCAGTAAGGATGTTATGCCGATTCGAGCCAAGATCCGACGAGAAGCTTCAAAGGAAACACAGGCAATTTGAATTCTTGTACAAGTCGATGCTGAAGACAAACATTATACAGTGATGAAGGACTCTTGTCCCTATCAACAAACAACTGTACGGTGAAGGAGCGAAATGAAGGAATGCGATGTTTTTGCTGACTTCAGCAAGGCTGACGGAACTGTCCGAGCGTTGCACGGCGTGAACAACGGACCGGTCTGATACAGCTCGTTGACCGATGTGTCAAAGTACTACAAGGAACTGGGTGTGACGTGGGTGAGGATTCATGATTCCAACTGACCGTACCCTCACGAAAAGGATGATTACACCGTTTTTCCATTACACGTGCCCGCTCCCGCAGGTAATGGGCGTAATCGGGGCAGACAACCAATCCGGTACGGAAATGATTTTACAGGCTTTGAAAGATGAGCAGGGAGGTAGTTTTGATGCAGTCGTTCTAATCCTTCTGCAGGATTACCTGGTGGACATGCTGAATTATAATGATGTGGCACCATCGTCTTTCTGTGTTTCTTCAAATGTTACTGCGTTCCAAAGAAAGCCTATTATGTGTTCCGCGCACTCAATGAAGGGCATGACAGGGGCAACATGGTTGATACAACAGTCACAAGTGGGAATTGATGCCGACCATTTGTGCGATAGGGTCGGTATGCATGCGATTCCGGAATTGCAGCTGTAGAGGCGGTGTTTCGCTACGCACAGGCGGCAAGTACAAGG
The DNA here is from genome assembly GCA_964522755.1 of uncultured Oscillospiraceae bacterium. GTDB lineage: Bacteria > Bacillota > Clostridia > DSM-8532 > DSM-8532 > JAEWSN01. The sequence continues at coordinate 1,185 of CAZFWQ010000640.1, forward strand.
AAGCCATCGAGAAGATTTCCGCCTCCTCAAGTTATGGCGGCAAACCGAGGGCATGCGCCGCGGCACTTGCCTCCATCGAAGTCATGGAAGACGATATGGCTTAAAAGGGACTGGACATCATAGAAGAGGCGGTTTCCGAAGTAGAGCGAATACTCGGTTATTGATGTGCACATAAGTGTTGTTGCATATCATCTTCTGTCAGATCACCAGAATGGTGATGAAATAAATAATATCCGGAATTCACGATAACGGTCGTGAATAGGAGAAAATAAAATGGAAACAATGACGGAAGCTAGCAAAAACGGGAATCGCCTTGGTGAAATGATTGTCATTCCAGCGAGAAGTTTTTATGGGCAGTGATGTTGCGGATCCGTAAGCTGAACAGGAGGAATTTCCTCAACATCTGGTTTATCTCCCTGAATACAAAATCGGGAGATTTGAGGTAACGCGTAGTGAATATAGAAGATTTATTAATGCCGGTGGGTATTATGAACCCGGATACTGGTCTCAAAGCGGCTGGATGTGGGAAGAAAGAGAGTTCGTATACTATGCCGGAATGCATGGGGCCCTTCAGAATCCAAGAGGCTGAATGCTGTAATGAAGCGAACGGTTCCTGAGCATTGGGACATGGAGCAAGAGTGGTTGGGACATGGGCAT
>CAZFWQ010000641.1:0-1835 GCA_964522755.1 uncultured Oscillospiraceae bacterium
CTCTACGCGCAATCAGCCGTCGACAATGGCGCCACCTGCCTGGTCACCGGGAAGGAAGTCCAGGTGAACGGGGAAGTGACCGTCATCCGCGTGTCCGACACACGTCATGCATTGGCGGGCATTTCCGCCAGGTGGTTCGGCAATCCGGCCCAGGGCATGGACGTGGTAGGCGTGACGGGGACCAAGGGAAAGACGACGACCACATACATGATACGTGAAATTCTTGAAAAAGCCGGACGAAGGACAGGGCTTGTCGGTACTGTGGAAAACTGCATTGGCCACGAGCGCATTCCGGCGCGCAGAACCACGCCTGAATCCTACGACCTGCAGGAGATGTTCGAAAAGATGCGGGAACGGTCTGTTGACAGCGTTGCCATGGAAGTATCCTCGCAAGGCCTCAAGCTCAACCGCGTGGATTTTGTGCCGTTCAGGGTAGGTGTGTTCACCAATTTTTCCCAGGATCACATCGGTGGAGCGGAGCATCCCGACATGGCTGATTATTTCAAGTCCAAGATGCTTCTGTTCGGACGATGCGGATGCGGCATCGTGAATGTGGATTCCGAATCGGCCGACGCGGTACGCAAGGGAGCTTCCTGTCCTGTCCTTACCTATGGCATCCGGCAGGAAGCCGACATCATGGCCAAAGACGTTCGCACGCTTCAGGACAGCGTCTCATTCCTTGCTGTCACGCCGTGGTTCCAGTGCGCCGTCCATGTTTCGGCGCCTGGACTGTTCAATGTGTACAATGCGCTCGCGGCCATCGCGGCTTGCGGATACCTCGGCGTTTCGGCGGCAGACGTGAAAGCGGGCCTGATGGAAATCAAGGTGCCCGGACGGGCTGAAGTCGTACCGACGCCTGGCAAATCCTACACGGTGATGATAGATTACGCGCACACGCCGGACAGTCTGGAAAACATCCTTTCCACCGTTCGCGACTTCACGGCTGGCAGGCTCGTAAGCCTGTTCGGTTGCGGCGGAGACCGGGATCGCGCGAAGCGTCCCCTGATGGGCGGCATTTCGGGACGTCTGGCTGATTATACCATCCTCACTTCCGACAACCCCCGCACCGAGGAACCGGAGCAGATCCTGCGCGACATCGAGGCAGGCATCCTGTCCGCGAACGCCGAATACACCGTCATCACGGACAGGACCGAAGCCATCCGGCATGCCCTGGCAATCGGTCGTGCCGGCGACGTCATCGTCCTGGCCGGCAAGGGGCATGAGACTTACCAGATGTTCAAGGACAGGACCATCCATTACGATGAGCGGGAAGTCGTGGAAAACCTATTGAAAGAGATGGTATAAGCAGTGAAGCAGATGACGGCGGCGGATATCGCCCGTGCGTGCGGAGGTATCCTGCAAGGCAGTGATGTCGCAGTGACGGGCGTTTCGACTGATACGCGGACCATCAGGCCCGGCATGCTGTTTGTTGCGATTCGCGGCCCCAGCCATGACGGGCACCGGTTTGTCGCCGAGGCGGCGGGCAAGGGCGCTGTTCTTGCGCTGGTGGACTGCAGGGCGGATGTTCCGGCAGATATCCCTTCCGTCCGCTGCGAGGACACCGTGAAGGCGCTCGGAAAACTGGCGGCCTGGCACAGGAGCCGGTTCGCGATTCCCGTTGTGGCCGTTACCGGCAGTATCGGAAAGACGAGCACCCGGGAGATGATCGCGGCTGCATTGAGTTCCCGTTACAATGTCTTGAAAACAAAAGGGAACTACAACAATGAAATCGGCCTGCCGTTGTCTGTCCTGGAACTTGATGACGCGCATGACGCGGCGGTCTTTGAGCTTGGCATGCGCGGATTGGGCGAAATCGGGCACTTGTCCCGGATTGT
>CAZFWQ010000642.1:0-1833 GCA_964522755.1 uncultured Oscillospiraceae bacterium
TGAGGGTTTGCAAGGCATGGGGCGGTTTCCGGGGGGATGCGAGTGAGAAGACATGGATCACCGGCATCGCCGTGAACATCTGCCGCGACATGATGCGGAGCGCGTGGAAACGCCGTGTGACCGTGTCGGATGAAATTGTGGAAGCCATGCCAGATACTTTCTCTGCCAAGGAGATTGACCGGCGCATGGACCGCGGAGACATGATGCAGGCTCTGGCAAAGCTGTCACCTGAACATCGGGAGGCAATCGCATTGTTCTATTACCAGGATCTTGATGTCAGGCAAATCGCGGCCATCCAGAAGGTACCGGAAGGAACAGTCAAAAGCAGGCTGCACAAGGCAAGGGGAAAATTGGCGATCCTGTTGGGAGGTGAGGAGCATGGCAGGTAAATTGAAATTCGAAGAAAGCGCTTTCCGTGCGCAACTCCTCGATTCCCTCAGGGATGTGACTGTTTCTGATGCACTGCGTGTGAAAACACTGGATGCGTGCCGTTCCCTGATGCAGGAGGAAGAACTGGCCGGGAGCAGGCGGATTGACGACGGAAAAAGTACCTCCGGCAAGCGCATCCTCTCATTCCCCGCAAGACATGCGACCGTCTTGCGCATAGCCGGTGGAATAGCCGCATGCGTCCTGCTGGCAGTCATTCTGGTCGACCTGGTTCCAAAATCAGGAAGACAGGACTCTTCTTTGGCTTTCGCCGACAGGAGCATTAGCGAAAACGCCACCATTGATGCCGCTTCGGACAACAATGCGGAATCTGGCATGAGCAGCATGGAAACCGCACCGGAAGCCAGACTCGCAAAGTCCGTCACGCCGGAAGCACCGGCAGGTGCCGACACTGCCGAAACATATGCGGCCGCAAGAGTAGCAGAAGCTCAGGTCGTTCCCGGATCCGCAGATGCTCAGGCTGTATCCGGGCCCGCCGAAACAACCGGCTCCGATTCATCGACCGATCCTGCCGCCCTGGCGGCGGCTCCCGAAGCTCTGCGCGCTTCTGCAGGCGGATATATGTCCTGGGGCGGAGGAACGTGGTCCGAGCCGATCCTGCCGGAACCGAACGCCGGCATCCTGCTGTCGGCTGCGGATGAATATGAAGCTGCACACCCTGGCACGGATTTATATCCTGAACGCATTTTCGCTGCAACACACCTGAAAACCGCCCTGACAGCCGACGTGATGTCCCAATCCACCATGTGGAAGGATTTATCGGGCACGACGGGCATCTGGATGATTCCCGCTCAGACGGGTGTCGGCTGGTCCGTATTTCCCGTTCTGACAGGTCCCGCTGAAAGTTCCGCCATCCAGACCCATTTTGGAGAGGAACTTGCCACGCAGAGCGGTCAGGATTGGCTGTTTGCCCTTGCGGACGAAGTTTCGCTGAGACAGGTGCTGGAGAAGGCAGCCGGAGTGAAAGTGGAATCCTGGACCATTCTGGATGTCCAGGGAGGCAAGGGATACTGGGTATGCTGGACAGTGAACGGCAATGATTGGGTCATGCCTTTCATGGACGCGCCGGAAGCCCTGAACCTGAACAACGGTACAGCCTATCCATACGGCCTTCTGAAGGAAACAGTAATTCCATTGCTGTAAATCCTTGAATATGGCAGAATACTGCAGAATGCGGCGCGGAATTTGCCAGAATTTGGCATATATACAATATGGCTGATGCGGTTGACAAAAGGGGACTCCTCCTGTATCATTGTTTATGCGGTTGGGAAAACATTCGGATGAAAATGCGAGGCGGACCCGAAACCCGCACGATAACTGAACATGGGAGATTTCCCGAGCGGCCAATGGGGGCAGACTGTAAATCTGTTGTCGAACGACTTCGAT
>CAZFWQ010000643.1:0-325 GCA_964522755.1 uncultured Oscillospiraceae bacterium
TTCAATGTGCGGTTTCTGCCAGGATGCCTGTGGGTCACAGTAAAAAAGCTTGGTTCTTTCCGCACCATTTGCCGTGTACTCCAAGGGATTTGGTCAAACCATCGAATACGGCTATAACCGACTTCTGTGAGAAGTCCTTCTCCGCACAATGTCAGTCATTGCTTCAGGAGATTCAAGAACCATGTCGGCGTCACGCCGAAGCTGTATGCGCTGAAATGCCATACGGATTGAGGCGTGTCACCATTTCCTTGAGCTTCAGCACATGTGCCGGCGGGGTGTTGCAGCTGACCACGCCACAGCCGAAAATGAACCGGCCGTTTTCTGC
>CAZFWQ010000643.1:335-1063 GCA_964522755.1 uncultured Oscillospiraceae bacterium
GCGGTTTCCATTTCTTCTTCGTTTCCCGTCTCGACGATTCTTGATGCAATACTGGCCCGCAGGTTGATTCCGTGCTTCTCGCACAACTTCTTGCATGCTTTCTGATCCGTATTCGCATCCGCCATCAGCAGGGAGGTTCCCGTCTTCACCAGCAGATTCGCGATGGGAGCGGTGTTACCGCCGCAGATGAGGGAAACACCGCGCAGTCCGACCGCTTTCATGGATTGGATCAGCTCCGTTTCCAACGGGAAAACAAGACGTTCGAACAGGGAAGGGGATAAAAGCGGCGGAGTAATCCAGGACTCATTGATGGCCACACCGGCTCCAATCGCCGCATAAGCCCCGGCGTACGCAAGACCGACATCCTTTGCGAAACGCAGCTGCCGGAGGGCAAATTCCTCTTCGAACATCAGGTCCATCAGGAAGTCCTCATATCCCCTGAGCATGGCTGCAAGGGTGAACGGACCGACGATTGTTCCGTTAACCGGAACTTCATGGCCGATGCGCGTCGGTCGGGAATCTGCCCGGAAGCCAGGCAACGGAATATCTCCACACCCGTCATGCTGCTTTTCCTCTTTCCATCATCATTTTTCAGTGACAGAAACATGCACGGTACGTGAACGTTCACCCAGCCCTGTTATCGCGTCCGGTACAGCCTTCGGATTGTACGCCAGCAGTCGGATGCCCTTTTCCACCGTGTGTCGGAACATCACATCCATGTTGTTGTA
>CAZFWQ010000643.1:1073-1831 GCA_964522755.1 uncultured Oscillospiraceae bacterium
TCATCCGTCGTGTAGATCGTCCCATCCAGCGCAATGCACGCCAGGCATGTCCGCGACCTGATCGATGTAATGGTCGCCCCTCCCGCAAAAATGCATGGCACCGCCGCCGAAAGCGTCATACAGAAGCTGATCGTACGGCCGGACGAATTCGGCGAACATGGCTGGAGAAAGATTCATCATGGAATCGTTCCGAATCATGATATGTCCTTTCATGAGCATTCCCCAGTGAACCGACCGGGTGCCGTCAGGAGGCCATATCCGGTGCCATTCCCGCAGAAAACGGATGTAGGTCTCCGTGATGAGGGACAGCAGCTCGTGAACAAGCTCCGGCTCGTCTACCAGCATCAGGAAAAGTTCGCTGCCGGCCAGCAGTTCGCATATATCCATCGGTCCCTGCAGGTCCGGATGGTAGATATGAACATGCCGCCTGATATTCGGATATTGGTCCGCAATCTGCCGAAATCTCCGGCCAACTTCAAAAACCTTCTCCCCATATCCGGCCAACAGGTCCGGAACCCCCTTGTCCACAAGATTCCGGATTGCGTCTGTGCCGCCCGGAATCGGTTTCGAGGTAGGCAGGGTGTTGTGCGCTTCCGCCATGGTGTACAATTCGACGCCGAACAGGGAGGGCAGGATGCTTGTTCCGTAATTGGCACGAACACAGAGCAGGTCGCCGCTTCCGGCGGCCAAACGGGCGGAGCAGGCGCAGTATTGGTCCAGCAGCATGAGGTCGATGTCTTCAATGGCCCTGTTGATAT
>CAZFWQ010000644.1:0-1821 GCA_964522755.1 uncultured Oscillospiraceae bacterium
ACCTTGCCCTCGCGGACCATTGCGGTGAGGTCCTTGCCATATTGGTCCAGCGTGGGCGTCTCCACGTCGTTCGCCTTCGGCTTGGCTGCCGCCGCGGCTGCCGGGGTGTCCTCCGACAGCATGCCCAGGATTCCCTCGTAAAGCTTGTGGATGTCAAGGCCCATCTCCGTGAGGATGCGGACTGCGACGCTCTCGCCCTCGCGCATCATGGCCAGGAGGATGTGCTCCGTGCCGATGAAGTTCTGCCCCATCCTTCGCGCCTCGGCATACGAGAGTTCCAGAACGCGTTTTGTGCGGGGCGTGTACTGGGCATTGGGCGTCTGTCCGTCCCCTCGCCCTATCATATCCATGATGGTTTGCGTGAGTCTTGGCTCGGTTACGTCATTCGCGGCGAGGACGGAAGCCGCCACGCCGGTCCCTTCCCTGGCAAGACCCCACAGGATGTGTTCCGTGCCGATGTAGCTGTGCCCCATCCCCTGCGCGAATTCCTTGGCCAGGTTCAAAGCCGTTTCCGCCTTTTTGGTGTATTTTCCGTATATCATATTCTCACTCTCCGTATCTTCATTCATTTCCATGATTGTGGCCATGATTGTGGCCATGATTCCTCACCCTGAGTTAGGCTGCCCTGCGGCTTACAAATCCGGAACCAGCATCACTTCGCGGACAAGGTTGGCCCTGGCAGTGTCCCGGTCGTCCGGGCGCAGCGCTCGTCCCAGTTTCTGCTGGATGTTGCCTGGCTGAATATCCACCATCAGGGCATTGAGCCGGGTTTCGTCAATGCCGGGCAGCAGTCCCAGGTTCACGCCCAGCCTTACATCGGATAGCTTCTGAAGCGTTTCCTCCGCAGAGATGATGCGGGCGTTGCGCAGCACGCCGTAGGATCGGTGGATGCGGTCCACCAGCCGGATGCCGTTCTGCTGGAACAGTTCGCGCCGGAGTTCCCTTTCCTGCCCGACTATCTGGTTGGCCAGGCTGCGCACGCCGGATACGATGTCGCTCTCCGTGCGGCCAAGCGTCACCTGGTTTGAGATCTGGAATATATTTCCTGTTGTTTCCGTATTTTCACCGAACATGCCGCGCACGGCAACGCCGAGTTTCGTGATGGATTCAAGGATGCCCTTGATGTACCCCGTCATCACCAGCGCGGGCAGATGGAGCATCGCCGATGCGCGGATGGCCGTGCCGATGTTTGTCGGACAGCAGGTGAGGTAGCCGAATTTATTGTCATATGCGAAATCGATGCTCCTGGAGAGCATATTGTCGATCCGCTCAGCCAGAATCCATAGTTCGTCGAGCTGCAGGCCGGCACCCAGGCACTGGATGCGAAGGTGATCCTCCTCGTTGAGCATGATGCTGATGTTTTCGCTGTCGCTTATGATGGCCCCGCATTCGATTTTGCTCTCCGCGAGTTCCTTGCTGACCAGATGCTTTTCTACCAGCACCTGCCTTTCCACAACCGGCAGGCGGGTGAAGTCGATGAACCGGAATTGCTGGGAAATCCCGCTGTCAGCCTGCATCATGACCTCCACCACCCGGTCCATGACGCGACGGCGGATTTCAGGAAGGCTCCGGTGAGGATAGGGAAACTCCGCGAAATTGCGGGCGAGGCGAATCCGGCAGCTCAGAACCACATCGGATTCGGGGCCCTGGTCGATGTACCACTTCGTCATGGTATCACCTCCAGACGTCTTTCAAGTTCCCTGATCCGATCACGCAGTTCGGCAGCCCTTTCGTAAGCCTCTTCCATGATGGCGTTGCCCAGTTCGGTCTTCAGCCTTTGAATTTCTCCGGGGGATGCCTTCACTTGCGCGGCGGTTTGAC
>CAZFWQ010000645.1:0-1819 GCA_964522755.1 uncultured Oscillospiraceae bacterium
GTCCCCGATGTCCGCGAAGACTTTCGTGAACAGGCCCATCTCGGTGCCTTCCGCTGCAGGAATGTGAAGCCCTGCCTGCGTCATCAGGACAAACAGGCCCGCTGTCTTGAGCGTGACCGTCTTGCCGCCCGTATTCGGACCGGTGATGATGAGCGATGTGAAATCCCGGCCCAGCTGCAAGTCGACAGGAACGACAGCCTGGCGGTCAAGCAGCGGATGACGTCCCTTCCGGATGTCGAGAATGGGCTTTTCAGCCAGTTTCGGATGAACACCGTCCATGTCGCGCGAAAGTTTTGCCTTGGCGAACAGAAAATCCAGGCGTGTGGCCACATCGAGATCAATTTCCAGCGCTTCCGTGATATCGGCGACCATGGCCGTGAGAACGGCCAGGATTCTCTCGATTTCATGCTGCTCGCGCACCATGAGTTCCCGTATTTCATTGTTGGCCTCCACGACGGCCATCGGTTCGATGAACACGGTCGCCCCGCTGGACGACATGTCATGCACAAGCCCCGGCACCAGGTTTCGGAACTCCTGCTTCACGGGAATGACATAACGGTCGCCCCGCATGGTGACAACGGCATCCTGCATCATCTTCCGCACGTCGTTCGAGCGCAGGATGGCATTGAGCCTGTCCTTGATGCCATCCTGCCGTGTCCGGATGTTTCTCCTGATGGATGCCAGTTCCGGGCTGGCGTGATCCGACATGTCATCTTCACTGGCGACGCAGCGGAAAATTTCATCTTCAATGCCACGGTTGGGCACCAGCTGCTTTCCCAGCACAACGACAATGTTGTTGTCCGACCCTTCCTGCATGTCTGCTGCGGCGTATTGCCGGAGTGAACGGACACCGTGCAGGAATTCCGCGGTTTTCAGCAGTTCCCCGCACGAAAGGATGGATCCGAGCGCCACGCGGCGAAAAACGGAGCGCAAATCCGAAAAACCGCCAAAGGGCGGCGTTCCCTTGCGCCAGTACACGGCCTGCGCATCGGAAGTTTCCGCGAGCGCCGATTCGATGTCCGCGCGAACGGAAAAAGGTTCCAGCGCGCGAACCATGCTGCGCCCCAGCGACGTCACGGCACGTTCTTCCAGTTTCATGATGATCTTGTCATATTCCAGCAGCCTCAAGGCTTTCCGATCCATTGACACGGCTCCTCCGTCTTTCATGGGATGGCATTTGCAGCCGTCTTCCCGTCACAGGGGCACGCATTGCCTCAAAGGCCGGCATGTTCATCGCGGGCTTCGACGGAAACGCGGGGCGATTCTTTCCAGGTAGAAATGAATCCATTGGGTGAAAAGCAGGTCATAAAGGACAAATCCGATTTCAAATACGGCAATGGCCAAGGCGGTCCATTTGCCGGCTATCAGCGCGGAAGGCAGCAGCGGCTTGAAAAACGCGTATCCGGCAAGGAGCAGGATGTTGAACCCGGCGAGTTTCAATATCCATTCAACCCAAATGGACCGCAGCCGTTCCACAAGGTTTTTCAAAGCGGGATAGATACCGAACAGCATGACAAACGGCAGAAGTCCGACCTTGTCCGCCACCAGGAGCAGCGACAGCGCCGATGATGCCGCATAGGCGGCCATCAGCCATTTCATGCCGCTTTCGAGGTAAACTGCAGTGAGAAGGAAGGAAGAGAGGACGAGAAATCCCGCGCGTCCCGTCGGGATGACAGACTCGAAATACAGCGCCATGACGGTGAAAGCAGTGATGATTCCGGCAAAAGTGAGGTCACGGGTCCTGGACCTGCTACCCACGGTTCGATTCACGGCAGGTCGCCCTTCCCCGTTGTCTTTCCCGTTGTCTTTCCCGTTGTCT
>CAZFWQ010000646.1:0-239 GCA_964522755.1 uncultured Oscillospiraceae bacterium
CCATCCGGACAAGGCTGCCTATATCGCAGCGCGCTTCGCCGAGCAGAACGGGATCGCCCACTACGAAATGAAGCAGGCTGTGGATGAGACCCTCATCGGCGGGATTGTCCTCTATGCGGGGGATTTCCGGTACGATTACAGCATTAAAGGCCAGCTGGCCCGAATAGCTTCCAGGCTCAAGGACTCGGATCCCCTTGGGAAAATCGAGCCTGAAGACGATTTTGGGCAGATCATCCGCG
>CAZFWQ010000646.1:249-1813 GCA_964522755.1 uncultured Oscillospiraceae bacterium
CAGGCGGACAAGACCTCTTGTTTACAGGCGGCATGCAGTCCATTCCCGATGAGGAACGCAACCGCCAGCTGGTTGTCGATGGTCTGCAGGAGACCCTGGCCAACATCGCGACGCGTTTTGCCGTCGACGAGGTCGGCCTTGTCACGCGTGTCAGTGACGGCATAGCTTATGTGAGCGGACTGGCCAACTGCATGAATGGCGAGCTGATCGCTTTTTCCACGCGTACTTTCGGCATCGCCATGAATCTTGAGCCGGAGCAGGTCGGTGTGGTTCTCCTGGGGGAGATTCTGGACGTACATGAGGGGACGGTATGCAAGCGCACAGCCCGTGTAACTGACGTGCCTGTCGGCAAGGACCTGTTGGGGCGAGTCGTCGATCCTCTCGGAGCGCCCATTGATGGATTAGGCTCCATCAGCACCCGCAAGCGGCGACCCATTGAGAGTGAGGCCCCTTCCATCATCGACCGCCAGCCGGTCAACACGCCCTTGATGACGGGCATTGTCGCCATTGATGGAATGACGCCAATCGGTCGGGGACAACGGGAACTGATCATTGGCGATCGCCAGACTGGCAAGACCGCGATCGCCATCGATACGATCATCAACCAGCGCGGCAAGGGAGTTTATTGCATCTATGTCGCTATTGGCCAGAAGATGTCCACCATCGTATCGGTCGTCAACACATTGAGACTCCACAACGCGCTGTCGTACACCACGATTGTTGCTGCCGGTGCCAGTATGCCGGCTTCGTTCCAGTACATCGCCCCGTACGCGGGCTGTGCCATGGCTGAAGAACTCATGTATTCTGAAAATGCGGATGTCCTGATCATCTACGACGATCTTACAAAGCATGCCCAGGCTTACAGGGCCTTGTCCCTGCTTCTTCGGCGGCCACCGGGTCGCGAAGCCTATCCGGGCGATGTCTTTTACATACACTCGCGCCTTCTGGAACGTGCGGCACGCCGTTCCGACGCCCTTGGAGGGGGATCCATCACCGCGCTTCCGATTGTCGAAACCCAAAGCGGCGACATTTCCGCCTATATCCCGACCAATGTCATCTCCATCACCGACGGCCAGATTTACCTGGAAAGCGAACTCTTCTTTTCCGGCCAGCGCCCCGCGATCAACGTCGGGCTGTCAGTTTCCCGGGTCGGCGGAGCGGCGCAGACCAAGGCCATGAAAAAAGTGGCAGGGCCGCTTCGGATCCATCTGGCCCAGTTCCGTGAACTGGCGGCTTTCTCCCAATTCGGCTCTGACCTGGATGAGGAAACCCAACGCGAACTGCGGCGCGGAGAGCGCCTGAGCGAGATCCTGAAGCAGCCGCAGTACAGTCCGGTTCCTATGGAAGAGCAGGTTGTCATGCTGTTTATCGCCAACAGCGGCGGTTTTTCGCGGATTCCACTGGAAGATGTCCACACGTTTTTTGGTGATTTCGTCGAGCGCTTGAAAGTATCCGATCCGGATCTGCTCGACAGCATCGCCTTGACCGGACTGCTTGAGGATATGGTCGCCAAGCGCATTGACAGCGCACTGCAAGATTACCTGCCGCGATGGCTGTCGGAATT
>CAZFWQ010000647.1:0-1810 GCA_964522755.1 uncultured Oscillospiraceae bacterium
GCTTTATGGAATGTGGTGTGATAAAGTGGGGTTTTTCCATTCAAATCAACGGCATTCACATCTGCCCCTGCGTCAATCAGTAGTTGAACGATTACAGCTTGATTCGCATGTGCGGCAGCGTGCAGCGGGGTTGTGCCCCAATGGTCGTTGCTATTGTGACTGTGGACATCGGCACCTGAAGTTAGCAAAAATTCGACGACCTCGCGATGACCTTTCCATGCCGCACAGTGTAATGCAGTCGATCCATCACTGTCTCGATAAACCATTAGTGTCCTGTCAATCTCAAGGAGAACCTTAAGCTTCTCAATATCACCATTTTTTGCTGCTTTAATGATTTCTTTCCCAGGTTCACTCATTTTTTTAGTTCTCCTATTTCCATTTTATATGCCAGATCGAGAAAATAATCGAATATAGGCGGGTTGAGTTTGCCGGGACGACAACTCAGGACCGACAAAAGCCCACATGGACATTTTAGCACTTTTACGACCCATAGAGGACAGTTTATCTACAACAACTTTGCACCGAAGAGACGGGTGAGTTATGGGCCAGCGCAGCAAGGCTGCCTGCCACCCAGGGCAAAGATGTGGAAATCATAGGTATAGGTCCTTTAGCAAAAAACTCGGGGCAACGACCTGATCAATCCCGTGTATAATGGCTTTTAGAGAACCATCATTGCAGAATTACTCGATTCTCACCGTCTGGGTTATTCTGCCTCGGATGGATTCGCAGATGGATGAGTTATTTTGATGCTGCAGGAGAAACCCATGCAAAAAACCACCCCCTTCATCTTCGGCGCCCATTATTACCGCGCTCCCACCCCTGAACCCGAGTGTTGGGAAGCCGATTTAAGCAAAATGAAATCCATGGGCTTCAATATGGTCAAATACTTTGTGCAATGGCGCTGGTCTCACCGGCGCGGCAACCGCTTATATTTTGACGACCTTGACCGGCTGATGGATCTGGCACAAGAGAAGGGTTTGGGAGTGACTTTGAACGTGCTCTTCGACATGGCGCCTTCCTGGTTGTTTGAGCAGTACCCCGATGCAAAACAGATCATGAACAACGGGCATGTGATAGAGCCGTATGTCGTTTCCCACCGGCAGATTGGGGGGCATCCTGGTCCGTGTTACAACCACCCCGGGGCGCGCCAGGAGCGGGTGAATTTTATGTCTGCGATGGTAGATCATTTTAAACCCCACCCCGCCCTGAAGATGTGGGATGTCTGGAATGAACCAGAATTGTCATTTCCGCAGCGCACACCGGATATCCAGACCCTGGCATGTTACTGCGACCACTGTCGGCACGCTTTTCTAGGCTGGTTGAAAAGAAAATATCCCAGCCTGGACGCACTCAACCAGGTCTGGGGACGCTGTTATGAAACCTGGGAGGATGTCGAACTGCCGCGTTCCACGGGCACTTTTTCTGATTTTATCGACTGGCGTGAATTTCATATCGATACAATGACAGCTGAAGCCGCCTGGCGCTTGCAGGTGGTGCGCCAGCATGATGCCCCGCGCGTAGCCTACCTTCACGTGGTGCACAATACGATGGCGCCATTCAACGCGGTTACTTGCTGCGCCGATGATTTTGACATGGCGAAATTATGTGATGTGTTTGCCGCCACCATGAACGGGGGACCCGCCTTTGCCCCGCAGGTGCTATCGGCAGCCCGGGGTAAGATGTGTTATAACGTCGAGAGTCACATTAACCACGGGGTCACCAGCATGCACCAGCGCATCCTCGGCCTGCCTGATGTGCTTGCCGATCTCCTTCCACAGGTGGGGATGGGCATCCGCGGCTTTCTCTTCTG
>CAZFWQ010000648.1:0-1810 GCA_964522755.1 uncultured Oscillospiraceae bacterium
GGCACCGACCGTCGTTCCTGAAGACTGGTTTTCCGCCACGGTTGCATTTGAAAGAGAAATGTCAGTCGGCGTACTGTTCACGGTGACTGTGAAAGTCCGTGATGATTGGTTGTCACTCTCATTAGATTCCGCAATGCCGTTGCCCGGGTCAGCAACCATGGTTAGTGTATGCGCCCCCGCAGTTGCCACCCAGGATGGGCCATAACCCTGGTACATATAGAAGCCTGCATTATTTGCGGATAGGCCTGTGAGCGTTGTTCCGCCGAGATAAACTCCATCTATGTACCAGTAGACAGTAAGCTGCGTCGTTGTTAATCCACTCCAAGTCAGACCGCCGCCGCAATACACAGTGGCCCCAGGCGCCGTGGTATCTGATACGTCAGAAAACCCGACGGTCAAATAGGCGGCTTGAGCCGTCACATTGGCTGCCTTGACGCCAGTGGCAGCGAGCACGGCAATCAGAATTCCCATGACTATTACTCGTGTTGTGAAGTGATTCATTTTGCATCTCTCTTTTTTGAACTTACGTTTTGCCTTGCGCCTTAACTTCTTCCATGACTATGTGCTCGCCGCTGGATTTCAAGAGGCCACCTCAAGGAGTGGCTTTGTCTTTTAAGAGATGCTCCCGCTGCGAACTATAGGCTGGCGTATTGTCAGTCTGCGGGAACACAGGTTTCGGCGAAATCAATACTATCAACTCCCGGCTATCCGTTGATTTCTGCTTGTTACTGAAGAACATGCTGAGCAAGGGGATGTCGCCCAGAAGCGGTGTCTTTTCCTTGAACTGGGTGGCCAGGGATTGCACCAGCCCGGACAGCATGATGCTCTCGCCAACCTTGCACATGGCCACACTCTTGGTCTCGAACTTCTCCAGCGAGAACGTCCCCTGCGGCTTGGCACTGGGCACGCTCACTTCAATCGTCACTTCATTCATGATCCGGTCGCGCCCCTGCAACGTCGGCTTCACCTTGAGCAGAATCCCATATTCGATCTTTTCCAAACTCCCCGCGTTGATCCCAGATACCGTAAAGTAGGTGGCGCCGCCGAAGTGGAAGGTCCCTTCACCACCGCTCTTGGTGCTTAAATGCGGCTGTGCCAGAATTTTCGCATTCCCCTTACCCACCAAGGCATTAATCTTGGCCGAGAGACTGGCTCCCACATTAAAACTGTACACTGACGGCTTGGTTGACCCGCCCTCCAGGCTGCCCCCCGCACTGATGCTGGCATCCTTCAGAACATTGTAACCAATGTCACTTGCCGCCGAGGAATCCACCTGCACAAAATGCACATCGGTCTCAATCATCACTTCCTGCACTCGCAGCAGATTCTTCACATTCGGAACCCGCATCTTCGCCATCTCGTTTGCACGCAGCAGGTCCGCCTCGCTAAACACAACCCCCTCCAATACGGCGGTATCTTCAGCCACGCGAACCTTGACCGTGTCACAATTGATATCCCGTAATATGGCTTCCTCCACAAACTTGCCCATCTCGGTGCGGTCCAGCTTCGCCATATTCAGCATCACACCCGCATACGCATCCACCACCTTCAACACCTTGTCATAATCCGATTTGGTCAGAATACTGCCCTTAAGCACCACTTTATTCCCCACCACCTTGACATCCAGTCCGTCCACATCCGAGAGCAACTCTTTAATTTCACCCAGCATATCCTTGAGGTCGCTCTTCACCTGAATCTTGAACGAAAGATCGCCCCCCTGCAGGCGCTCAACACGCATCTCCGTCGACCCCTCGGCCAAACCCTGAACCAGCACGGCCTTGCCATCCCCATCCGGATGCGCATCCACCAC
>CAZFWQ010000649.1:0-1809 GCA_964522755.1 uncultured Oscillospiraceae bacterium
CTTTTGTCCCGATATTGAAATCAATGACGACATTCCTGTTATCACCGATTGGACGGAATGGGACAGGCATTTCAGCCGATATCTTGACGGGAGTTATCTTCATTCAGAAACCGGAAGGGATATTCCCGTCTCTCACCTGTTTGTTCCCATCCATGAAAACTGGCCGATGCCGGTATCAAGGTATTATAAAATCAAACCGTCCACCAGAAAGTATCCGGATGTGGTGAATGAATGCTATCTGAAGAACACAACCATTGAAAATGATTTTATGCCGGCATATCGGGAAGGAATCAAAAAGATATTCAAGGAATTCATCACACATATCGATGAAAAAGGTTGGAAGAATACAAAATTCATATGGTATCTGAACAACAAGCATTACTGGAAGGACAGAAAATATCAGATGGATTGGATGAAGGGCTTCGGCGCTTCTTCCTGGTGGAATCTCGATGAACCGGTGGTTCTGAGCGATTGGGAAGCTGTCGCGTATTATGGAGGCATTCTCAAGGAAGCTCAGGCAGAAACCGGCTCGGGGCGGAACATTCTTTTTCGGGTGGATATTTCCAAGTATCATTCACAGTTCGACTCACTGGACGGCCTGATGGACATTGCATGCCTCAACACAGTTCCGTTTACACTCATGGAGGACAGGGCACGGAACCGCAAGGAGAAGTTTGGAGAAGAATACTGGAACTATGGCCACATGAGCGATATCCGGAGTCCCGGGACAGAGTCCTGTGTGAACGTGATAAATGTTTACCTCAAAGGAGGTACCGGCTTCCTTCCCTGGAACAATTACGGCACGGACAAGGCGTATGATGTTCCGACGGCGACGGCCGGGTTATACCCGGGCAACCGGTTCAACCTTGGCGGACCCGCGGTCAGCCTGCGCCTGAAGGCGGCATGCAAAGGCCTGCAGATGCTGTGTTACCTGCAGGCCTTGAAATGCGGATATGGATACGATGAATGGCAGATGAGGTCTTTCGTTAATGCGTTTCTGAATCTGGACAGCAAGTCGCATCGGGAATACCGTGAAGATGCCGGAAAGTTGAAGTATGACATGAATCCTGTTCGCAATCTGGAAAAAATGAAACAGGCCATATTGCTGCTGCTGAGGGCGCCGGAATAGGGATGGTTTTATAAACAGGATTTTATGTGAAGGAAAGGGGGCATTTCAACAGTGAATGACCCCCGTCAGTTTTCCGGACCGACACCCATTTCATTTATTGATTGTTGTAGCCACTTCGATTGATAGATGGCGACCACGGAACTAATACATTCACCTTATAGTAAAGGACAGTCGTCCCATCTCCCGCCGTTACCCTGATGATGAAGAAATCGCCATTTGAGAGTGCTTGGTTGGCATAGGCGGCATCCGTGGCAAAATGCGCAGTATCTGCGCCAGCCCCATATTTCACAACCTTGACGACTCCGTACGAATCGGTAGCGCGAAACAGTGTGTAGAAAAAGTACGAGTTCGTCGTATCCGCGGCATTGCCATCGGCGATTGTCGCGATACTTCCTATTGCTGATTCAAGCGTTGCATCGGGTGCGCCGACACTTAGCAGGATGCCCTTGACAACGGCATGTTTTATCAATGTGGCGTCACTGCTCAATGGGCAGTTCAAGTAGATGACCCGCGTGGCTGTGCTTCGCACGACGATTCTTCCGGTTACCGTCACGCCATCAAGGATGACAACGCCGTCCCCGACGCCATCGCCGATAATCAGGTCTCCCGTGATTGTCAGGTTTTTCAGCGTCACACCCGGGACCTTGATCATGACATTGCCTGTCAGATTGTCAGTTTTC
>CAZFWQ010000650.1:0-1797 GCA_964522755.1 uncultured Oscillospiraceae bacterium
AAGCGAGCCGGCATGCCCCTCAATGATTTTCCTTGCGATAGGCATACCAAGACCGGTTCCTTCATTTTTCGTCGTGTAAAACGGCATGAAAAGGTTTGCCAGGGTTTCGCGGTTCATTCCCGCACCCTGATCTTTGATGATGATAGTTATGCAATTCCTGTCAATGGCTGCGGTTATCGTTATCACTGTCCCACCCTGTGAGGCATCAACAGCATTATCAATCAGATTAATCAGCGCCCGCTCCATGTGGTAGCCGTCAATAGCCGTGGATGCAGGAGTTGAGGGGAGATGCATCGAAATGGTGACACTTCGTGCATTGGCCTTTGTCCGGCAGGATTCACCGGCCCGACGGATGGCATCCCTGATATCGACATCTTTGAGATCCAGTTGCAGCGGTTTGGCAAAATCCAGTACGGAGTTGACAATCCTCTGCATGTTTTGCGCAGAATCCTCTATTGTTCGGGCACCCAGAGCAACATCTCCCTTTCCCTCCCGAATCCGTCTTGCGAAACCAAGGATGGAGATGAGAGGGTTCTTCAGGTCATGCACAATGACAGTGGCAACCTGTCCGATACCGGCAAGATAGCGATCCTGTTCCGCCTGCTTGCGTTTTTTCCTGTCACGCTCCGACAGGAAGTACGCGACGGAAACAAATATCCCGGTAAATACTAGGTGCAGAACCCTGTCCATTAATTCCGGAAAGGTCGTTGTCCAGGCGCCAAAAAAGAATGGCAGATAGGCTGCCGACACGAACAGCCAGGTAACAATAACGCCTTTCAGGGCAAAACGAAACACCCCCAGAAGCAGCGGTAGATAGTAAAGTTCTTCAAAAACGACGAGCGTTGAAAACTGCTGCATTGTGACAAAATGCAGATAGGTGATCAATACCGTAAGCGTGACAATGGCGAGTATGTAATAGTTCTTCTTGTTCATGGCCACCCTGCATAACTCAACCATCTTCCTTCGCATCGCTCCCCGTGGGGCTCACCTTGCGTTTGATCAGGTAATAACCGATGGAGAGGGCCAGAATGATCGCTGCTATCCCCAACACGGCCACCCCGGAAAGTTCATTCATGTCGAGAATGATCACCTTGCGAGCGATGGCAATGATGGCAACCGCCATGACTATTTTCACACGGTCGGTCGATTGTGACTGGTGAGTCTTGATCATGGTTTCCAATAGCTCGATTCCGATCAATACCAGCATGAAAAGCCCGAATATCTCCAGCAGCTCATCGATATCGAGTAGAAGAACCGGTGGCGTGATAATGTCCTTTATGATGATCCAAGCCACTTCCAGGGTACTAAGGAACAGAACCAGCGCCATCATTGCTACCAGCGCAAGGATGATCATTTTTTCGAATTTCTTGATGATCTCTATCATGACTCCTCCTTCGTGACAGACATGCATCGACGAATCCATTTTTCAAACTCTATTACGATATAGACTACCAAGGAGGCGTTTATAATCAACCCCCATTCCCGCAAATCGATCGGCTCGCTGCTGAAGGCGGTATTCATTGCCGGCAGGTAGGTGAACAGCAGCTGCAGCAGAACCATTATGGATACGCCGGCCAGCGCCAGGTTCAGGCCATATGTGAAGCGCTCCGTGGCCTTGATCAGGAATGACTCCAGCTTGCGGGGAATGAAAACTTTTTCAGCACCTCATATTCAAACCTGTATCATCTTTATTCGGCAGGATATTTCCATCTTCCGATCCGCTTTTTACAGACAATTCTCTGGTATGCCTCATGATACTTTTCTCCGATTATGCAGAGCATCTTGTCCGGCAGATGC
>CAZFWQ010000651.1:0-1797 GCA_964522755.1 uncultured Oscillospiraceae bacterium
GGGTCCGAAGTTGGACAGGGTGTCCTGATAATTGCCCCCCGGCTGCTTGTCATCAATGAAGGCGGGATGCCCGTCCACCATCTGGTAGGATATGCTCTCAACACCAAATTCATGGAAGAACTGACCTTCCTCGGTGCAGGACCAGTCGATGTACTGGAGCACGCGATCCAGCGCCGCACCGGATATCGTGTCCGTCAAGGCCACCCCGACGTTCATGTACATGGGCCAGTGCTGGCGCATGGGTTTCTTGTCCGGGTAAGCGGAAAGCAGCAGCGCCGATTCGTCATATGCCCAATCCTGGGGAAGGCCGTTGGACTTCTGCCACGCATTGAACGCCACTTCCGCCCCGGCAAACTGGAAGTTCGCATATACATTGCCTTTTGTGACTTCCGAAACCCGTTGCTCGCTTGTCATCGTCACAAATTCCTGAGATAGGATCTGTTCCTTGAACAGGGTGTGCATGAACTTCATCAGGTCACGGTACTTGTCCGTGGCCGGGCCGTACACGACATCACCCGCATCGGGATCGAACCAGATGCCGTATTGGACCCGGAAGGCCAGGTTGAAGCCCTCGAGTACGTTCCAGAGCCCCCACCTGTTGGGAATGGTCAAGTTGGGATTCCCCTTCTTCAGGGTGCGCATCGCCTGAAGAAAATCGTCCGTGGTCTTCGGCAGGGAGAGTCCCACCTTTTTGAACTCATCGATCCGGTACATCCAGACCCAAGTGCCCGTGGAGTCCTCCGCCCATTTCTGCGGAAGCAGAAAGAATTTCTCCTTCGCATTCGAGATGGATTTCACCATCACATCCCAATCGTCATCGCGGTATGCGTTCCGGTATGTGGGCAGTTTGTCCATGTGCTCGCTTATCGGAAGGATGAAGCCATCCGCCGCGAGCCGGTTGACCGTGTCCAGCGCGACGATGTCGAGCATCTGCGGATACGTATTGGTCGCGAAGGAGAGATTGAGCTTTTCCGCCGCAGTCGAAGAGGGTGTGTATTCATACTTGAGCGCGAGGTTGAACTTCTCCTTCACGAAGTTCACGAACATGGAATCATCAAAGTTCTGCGTCAGGTCCACTCCCCGGAACACCGTGACCTCCACCGGCTCCGCGGTGGCTGAAGCGGTTGGGGCGGCAATGGTTGTGGCAACAGCCGTGCCCGCATCCGCGGAACTGCTCCCCGCGGGAGCGGCAGACTGGCTCTCGCCCGAAGTGGAAGCCGGCTCCGTGGTCGATGCAGGTGTTCCGGAGCATCCGGTCAGAACTGCCGTAAGCAGCAGCACCAGGGACAACAGCAAGCACATTGATCTTTTCATGGAAGAACCTCCGTTATTCATATGGAATGTGTCACAATCCCTAACCTGGGGCGTTCTACCCTTCAACCCTTGACGGCCCCCATCTGGAGGCCCCGGATAAAATACTTCTGCAGCATGGGATACACGACCAGGATCGGGAGGACGGACACCATCAGCGTTGCGTATCTCAAGCGCGCCGCGTATGCTTCGCCGAATGCCACGGCGTCCGCCTGTGCCTGCTGGCTGCGGCTGGCGAGGCCTGCGAACTTCTCCTGGAAGCTGCCCTTGATGACGATATCCCGGAGTATCACAGTCAGTGGATACTTGTCCATGTCCTTGAAGTAGATCATGGGATTGAAGAAATCGTTCCATTTCCAGACCGCGTAATAGAGAAAAATGGTTGCTACGACCGGTTTGATCAGGGGAAGCACGACAAGGAAGAAAATCTGGACATTGTTCGCGCCGTCGAGGGTGGCGGATTCCTCGAGTTCAGCGGCGATGTCG
>CAZFWQ010000652.1:0-1794 GCA_964522755.1 uncultured Oscillospiraceae bacterium
AAACAGCCACAATGCAAATCCCTGCTGTTTGTCCTGAATACCCGCCTGCCGTTCCTGAATACCTTGAAGTGCGCGGCGAAGTGTTCATGGCGCTTGACGACTTTCTCAAACTGAACGAACAGCAGGAAGCCTACGGCGAGAAAATCTTCGCGAACCCGCGCAATGCGGCGGCCGGTTCATTGCGGCAGCTTGAACCCTCGGTGACTGCAAGGCGCCATTTGGACATCATCGTTTTCAACATCCAGCAAATCCGGCCGGCTCCTGACGGATTCACGCCAAAAAGCCATGCCGAAGCACTTGAATATCTCACATCCATGGGTTTCAAGGCCAGTCCCGGATGGCTCCTGTGCCAGGGTGCCGGGTCGGTCTGGAATGCCATAGCTTCGATTGGGGAGAGCATGGGCGATTTGCCGCATGAAATTGACGGGGCGGTTGTGAAAGTGAACCGCATCGACCAACGGATTGCGCTCGGTTCCACCAGCAAAGCGCCGCGATGGGCCATAGCATACAAATATCCCGCCGAGCAGAAAAAGACGCGCCTGCTTGATATCGTCGTGGCAGTCGGAAGAACCGGGGTCCTGACTCCGAACGCCGTGCTTGAACCGGTCCGGATAGCCGGCAGCAGGGTATCGCGCGCCACCTTGCACAATGAGGACCAGATAAGGGAAAAAGATATCCGCATCGGTGACCTGGTCTGGCTGCGAAAAGCGGGAGACATCATTCCTGAAGTCGTCGGCGTCGTGATGGAGGACAGGCCTGAAGGTGCTGTTCCGTTTGAAATGCCAAAAACCTGTCCTGTCTGCGGTGCACCGGCCTTCCGGGAAGAGGACGGTTCAGCAGTGAGGTGTTCGGGCATATCCTGTCCGGCGCGCCTCTTCCGAAGCCTGGTTCATTTCGCGTCCCGCGACGCAATGAACATCGAGGGGCTTGGGTACGCAATGGTGGAACAGCTGCTTGAAAAAGGGCTGATACGGGATATTGCGGATTTGTTCGAACTGAAGGAGCACAGGGATGTGCTTGAGAATTTGGATGGCTGGGGAGCGAAATCGGCGGACAACCTGCTTCGTGCCATTGACAAGGTCAAGGGCAACGGCATCGAACGCCTCCTTTTCGGACTCGGCATCCGGCATATCGGAGTGAAAGCCGCCAAAGTCCTGGCGGTGACATTTGGCGACATGGAACGGATCCGCCGCCTGACCCCGGATGAAATCCGCGCCCTTCCGGATTTTGGTCCCCGCATGGCCGAGAGCCTCCATTCCTTCCTCGGGCAGGAACAGACCTCGCTGATCCTTGACCGGCTTCGCGAGGAAGGATTGCGCTGGGAAGGGCCGGAACGGCAAAAAACCGGCGATCTCCCGCTGACCGGGAAAGTCTTCGTCCTGACCGGCACCTTGCCCGGAATGGGACGCAGCGAGGCTGAATCCCATATTGAAGCGGCAGGGGGCAGGATATCGGGCAGCATTTCAAAAAAAACAGATTTCCTGGTTGCAGGAGAAGAAGCCGGCAGCAAACTGAAGAAGGCCATATCCCTGGGTGTCCCCGTGATCGGCCTTGACCAGCTGATGGGCATGTTGGGCTGGAACGGCATCCTTCAGCGCGGCAGTGAAATCGACAGCGAAGTCGGCGGTGAAGTCGGCAGTGAAGCCGGCGGTGAAGTCGGCGGTGAAATCGGCGGCGACCCAACCTGGCCCTTTATGATATAATAGTGCCTGTAGTGCGGCCTTTATGCCGCCTTCCGGGGCAGGGGGCAATCCATGGGACGATACCGGAGCATGCTTTTCGTCGTGCTGATGC
>CAZFWQ010000653.1:0-1787 GCA_964522755.1 uncultured Oscillospiraceae bacterium
CGGGGTCCATTTCATGACGAGTTCCATGGTAAGCCTTTCAGCCTTTTCAGGCGCATCGATGGTTCTATGAACCCGTTTCCATCCGTCTTCCAGTGGAACCAGGCTATCCGCGTAATCCCTGACAAGCCAGCCGCCATCCGCATCCTGCCATGTGACGATGAGGGAGATCGCCTCGTTTTCATCAATGATGTCTTCCGCCAGATATTCCGCGCTGAATGAATACGTATGGCCGGCGAGGATTCCCGAGACATCGCAAAGCCATTTCCCGTAGTTCTGGACATGCGATTTCGAAATGATGCGATAAATCGTTTCACCATTCTGGATTTCCCGGACGAAATCAGGAGTGATGGCATGATTCGGAGACCCGGTGCGCCATTGGCCTAATTCTATTCGAGCACTGCCTTCAATATGTTGCCCAGTCCTGTTTTCCATGAATCACAAGCTCCTTGCTCATCAGATTTCATATTTCAAAAGTCTTCCCCATTGTCACCTGATCGAACAGATGGGCCCGTTCCCCGCATCCCGGGCCCAGCCTGCGCCATACTTTTCCAGCTTCCGACGAAACATGGGGAATCTTGTTCATCCTCATCTCCCCCAATTTACCGGATGTCCCATCCGGGCAGGTACGCGGAGGTGTTGCGAAGCATTTCCTCAAAGAGCGTTCTTGAGTCTGCAAGACTGGTCGTGACAAGCGGATCGTTGATGAATGCCCTGAAAGCCAGTTCCTTGTCTTTTCCCAGTGCAGCCCGAAGTATCATTTCCTGGTTGGATACATGGCGCATCAGCAGCGAATGCAAGTCCATGGGAAGCTTTCCGGCAAATACGGGCCGGATGAAGTCCCGGGTGAGGAGGGCATTCGTTTCGACAATGCAGCCGTCCGGCAGGTCTGTCATCTGTCCGAAGTTGGGCATGTTGATATTCGTTACAAAATCTCCAAGACCCAGCAAAGCCTTGATCTGAAGCAGTCCTTCCTCGCCTGAATGGAGCAGGGGAAACGCTTCGCTTCCGGCCAGGATATTCTTCCGTCGCCTTTCCGTTGCGACATCTTCGCTGATTCTAAGTGAGACGGGTGTCAGGCTGAACTTCCAGACCCTCACCGTTTCCGGGTCCTTCAAATACCAGGGCGGGAAAAATTCCGAGATATGCCTGTCACTGGAAGCGGGTATCACGCCATATCGCCTGAACAAGTCAAACCCGACTTTGTTTGCGCATTCATATACATCGGTTTTCCAGGCAACGGTGGAGTTCACATCATACCCCTCGACTGCATGCTGTTCGGCAAATTCCCGGAAGGCCGGCATGATGTCGGCAGACTGGTACGATGCCTGGTCAATCCAAGTGAAGTGATTGATGCCGAGCACGTTTACTTTTATATCCTGCCTGACGGTGCCGGAGATGCCCAGGATGTCCCGCACCGTGCACGCGAGGAGGTGCTGCGCCGCGAAAACATTATGGCAGCAGCCGAAAGCCTTGATTTCGGGAAAGACCTCATACAGCGTGCGCACACAAAGCGACATCGGGTTGGTGTAATTGATGACCCATGCATCAGGAGCAAAGGCCTTGATTTGCATTGCCATTTCCCTGAACAGGGGTATCGTCCTCAAGCCCCGCATGAGGCCAGCCGGTCCCACCGTATCGCCTACGGACTGGTATATCCCGTATTTTTCCGGCGCATGCACATCCGAGCGCATTTCCTCAAACGTGCCGGGCAGGATGGAAATGATGACAAAATCAGCCCCGGGCAATGCATCCATGAGCGTTTCCGCCACTTCGTACTTCCAGGCCTT
>CAZFWQ010000654.1:0-1775 GCA_964522755.1 uncultured Oscillospiraceae bacterium
CTCTACGCGGGGAAGACCCTGCGTAATGTCTTCACCTGCGACGCCGCCGGTGTGTAAGGTACGCATGGTGAGCTGTGTTCCGGGCTCGCCGATGGACTGGGCGGCGATGAAGCCGACAGCCTCTCCCACATTGCAGGGTTCTCCCAGTGCCAGGTCGATGCCGTAGCACTTGGCGCAGACGCCGATTTTCGCCCGGCAGTTCAGGACGGACCGTATGATGATCCTATCCAGCCCGGAAGCCTGTACCCGGATGGCAGTCGCCTCGTCAATCAGTTCGTTTGCCTTCACGAGCAGTTCGCCCGTGAGCGGATGTATGAAATCCTCGGCGGCATACCGGCCTGTGAGCCGTTCCGCCACATCCTCGATGATCTTTCCGCTTGCCATGACCGGTTTGATCCGGATGCCTTCTTTCGTACCGCAGTCGATGTGCCGGACGATGACATCCTGTGAGACATCGACGAGGCGGCGGGTGAGGTATCCGGAGTCGGCTGTGCGGAGCGCGGTGTCGGCGAGGCCTTTCCGCGCGCCATGGGTGGAGATGAAATATTCCAGAACGTTCAGGCCTTCGCGGAAGTTCGAGCGAATCGGGATTTCGATCGTTTCACCGGAGGTGTCGGCCATCAGGCCGCGCATGCCCGCAAGCTGCCGGATCTGGTTGATATTGCCGCGTGCGCCGGAGTCCGACATCATGAACACGGGATTGAACTTGTCAAGCGACTTGATGAGGGCGTTCTTGACGTCCTCTGTCGTTTTCGACCAGGCCGTGATGATGGCGCGTTTTCTTTCGTCCTTGCTGTACAGGCCGTTTCTGAAATTCTTCTCGATCTCGTCCACCTTGCGGTCGGTTTCCTCAAGGTAACGCTGTTTCACTTCCGGTATGACCATGTCGGAAATGCCGACGGTGATGGCGCTGCGGGTCGCATACTTGAATCCCTGCGCCTTGATGAGGTCGAGCACTTCGGCGGTTTTGTTCGTGCCGTTCACCTTGATGCACTTGTCGATGATGACGCCCAGTTCCTTCTTGTTCACAATGAAGTCAACTTCGTAATTGAAGACTTCTTCCGGATTCGAGCGGTTGACAAAACCAAGATTCTGGGGGATGGCCTGGTTGAATATGATCTTTCCGACCGTTGTCGGGATGATCCTGGTCTTGTCGTGTCCATCGATTTTCCTTGTGATGCGGACGCGGACGCGGGCATGCAGGGTGACGGCGCCGGTTGCATAGGCCATGAGCGCTTCGTCCGGACTGCTGAAGACCTTGCCTTCTCCCTTTTCTTCCTTCAGCACGTTGCCTGCCGAATCGTGCGTCGTCTCCTTCACCAGGGTAAGGTAATAGGAACCGAGCACCATGTCCTGGGTGGGCACGGTGACTGGTTTTCCATCCTGCGGTTTCAGGAGGTTGTTGGCTGACAGCATCAGGAAACGCGCTTCCGCCTGCGCTTCTGCGGAAAGCGGCACGTGGACGGCCATCTGGTCGCCGTCAAAGTCCGCGTTGTAGGCGGTGCAGACCAGCGGGTGGAGCTTGATGGCGCGGCCTTCAACCAGGACGGGCTCGAATGCCTGGATGCCAAGGCGATGGAGCGTGGGTGCGCGATTGAGGAGAACGGGATGTTCCTTGATGACTTCCTCGAGAACGTCCCATACCTCGGCGCGGACACGTTCCACCATTCGTTTCGCACTCTTGATGTTGTGAACCAGGTTGCGCTCGACAAGTTTCTTCATGACGAACGGCTTGAACAACTCCAGCGCCATCTCTTTCGGCAGGCCGCACTGGT
>CAZFWQ010000655.1:0-1771 GCA_964522755.1 uncultured Oscillospiraceae bacterium
CCTGGATTCCCGTTACACCTAACTATGCGGGAGGGCTGATTCCAAGAGACTTGTAAATGTGGATCTGTTTTTTGAGAACCTCACCAATACGCAGGTCAAAGCCAGGATTTTCAAAGCATTCAATAACATCGAGTTTGTCAAGAAGTGTCTGGACGGTATAATCTTTGAACAACCCCGCTTCCTGCATATGTTTTTTAATGTATGACGCATAGATCAAGGCCACATATGCGACAAAGAGTTTGCCGTCCAGGCTTTTTTCGGAGGAAACCAGCAAGCGCCTGAGATTAAGCCTTTCTTTGATGTTGCCAAATGCTTTTTCAACCAGATCCTTGTTTCGGTAGAGTTGGAGGGCTGTAATCGCATCCATCTTCTCGTTGGAAAGCAACGCGAAAAACCCATAATAGCGCCTGGTTTCTTCGACCGCAGATTGTCTGACACTGACTTTGGCACCTCTGACAGGTGTTCCCGTGATGTCAAAGTACTTTTTGTAGAACGATTCGTGTTCAGGAACACGTTTACCGCTGAGCACTTCATTCCTCATGGCAAGAACCTTACGGTCAAAGCTGGTCTGGTCATCGGCATATTTGTCGATATTGAAGAAAATATGCAGGTAGATTCTTCTCTTTTCAACGACGACATCCTGCTTGTAGGGCCGCTTTTTCTGGTAGTTCCAGTCCGTCAGGATCGTTGAGGAGTAGAGACCATATTGCTCGTCCAAATGTTCAAAGGAGCGGATGGTGTCGTAGATCTTGTCGATCTCCTGTTGTACAAAGAGCAGACCCGTTTGTACTGCAACAATGAATTTCAGGTGTTCAGCCAGCAGTCCGTTGATGTTGGCTTCGCTGTAAAATCCCCTGTCCATGACCAGTTTGACCTTTTCGAAGCCAAGAACCTGAAAATCGCTAAGGAGATTTTTGACCGTGCTGACATCCGGGATATTGCCGGCCAGTTTTCTGTAATAAAAAGGCAGGCCCGAGTTCTGCCCGAACACCAGCGCCAGATTGATTTGCGGCAGCCGATCGTTTTCCTTGTTTTTCCCGTATTGGACTTGCCGCAGCGTCTGAGAGTAGCTTGAAACGGAGGTGGTATCGTAAGCCCAGTATTCATCTTCCTCACTGCGTTTTTGCTGAAGCCGAAAAAAGCGGTTTCTGCCTTCTTCGGAAATATCGGCGAAGATCTCGCTGCTGCGCTGCGAAGGAATGTCCTTCCCGTAAGGATGGTGATGGAGCAGACTCCATTTTTCAAAACGGAACAGAGGTGCGTCGCTTTCCAGAATCAGATAGTAGGCGATGGATTGGATTTGCTTATAAACAGCAGGGAAGCATTGTTTGAGGTCCGGTGCTATGCCAAGGGTTTGACCGATTTCATCCATGAGATAAGTTGCGCCGTAAAACCTGCGATTAGCCACTTCGATTGGCACAGGCCCTCGTTTTGCCAGTGGCACAGTCTCTGAACCTGACTTTTGTTTTTTGCCTCTGCCGTCGGTCGCTACGATCTCCCCTGTGTCGGGATCGCGCTTTCCAATGAGTGTCCTCTTGGCCCGGGGTTGCTGCTTTTCCTTGTTCCAGTAAGATATCGATTCATAGACATAGGTGATGCCACTACGCCTGTCTAGCTGATTGATGATTGCCATTCTGTGCCCTCCTAGTTATGTATATAATAACACATAACTAGCATTCAGGCAACTGAAATATGTGAATAATCCTGTCATATCAGTGCTTCAGAGATGTTTTGCTGTCCTAGTCATAGTTAGGTGTAACGGGAATCCAGG
>CAZFWQ010000656.1:0-1761 GCA_964522755.1 uncultured Oscillospiraceae bacterium
CGATCGGCATCTACGTTGAGGGTGTCAACCACAGGATGAATATGTTTGGCTTGCCCAATGGAAATTGGAAAGAATGGTATCTGGACAACGTCCTGGTAGTGATCGTGCTGGAGATATTCATCATGTCAGAAGATAGCCAGGGCACCCATTTCATATGCCCGGAGGGGGACAGAACTATTCCGCCCAGCGTGCGCATGCACGAGGGTGGGTATATTATCGATTCCATGATCCGTCAGGAGGATTTTGACGAAGACGAACTGAATCCGGAAGACAATCTCGAAGACTTCAGATTGCTCAGCGATGAAAACCTCCGATTCCTGATATATTCATATGAAGCTGCAGCATAAACAGGCCGAGGCTTCCTCGTCAGCCCGGGCAGGATTGGGATAGGCGACATTGCATAGTGCCCGGTCCCTACATAAATACCCCAAAGGCATCCGGGATAATTATGAAGGCATCACTCCGGGACAAGTCCGAAATCAGAAATGGGATTTTCGTGGCTCACGCATGAAGAATGAAACAAATGGAAAACTTGGCATGAAAGGAAACGGAGGTTTCTAGCATGATATTCAAGCCGAACGGAACGAGACTTTGGGACACTTTCATCCTGCCGCATGATGGCAAATATTACCTATTCTATCTTCAATACATTCAGGGTACCTGGGATGGATATGGACTTGCCGTCAGCGACAACCTCCTGAACTGGAAGGATTTCGGAACAATTCTGGCGCCGGGAAGCGGAACGGCTACAGGAATGGTTTTCCGAACAGACGACCAATGGGTGTTGAACTACTGCAAGCATGACATGGAGGGCCGAAATAAGCATGTCTGTTTTGCCGTATCTCAGGACTTGTATCACTGGGAAGAACTTTCAGAGTCATATGACCTATATCCAGACGGGCAATGGTATGACGCAGCCGATTCCAAGCTTTCCATGCTTCGGAGTTCTCGGTACGGTGATATGTGGGTCGAACGACTTGCAGACGGAAGTTATATCGGATTCTTGACGGCTAGTCTATTGAATGGCCCTGTTGGAGCCAATGGCGTCATTGGAATGGCAACCAGTGCGGACGGCCTCAATTGGAAATCCGTGGCTCCTGCAAGCAGCCCCTGCGGCATGGGGTGGGCGGAGCTCGGCTCCCACGTGGAATTCAATGGCAGACACTATGCACTTGTCGGATCATTCAACAGCGGTCTGGGTCGGCGTTTCGATCCAGTATACAATACGAGTGGTAAAGCAGGCGGTATGTACGTCATGATGTCAGAGCACATCGAAGGTCCATACGTATTGGTGGATGGCGATCCACTTCTTCTTGGATGCCGGAATGCCCCTGCGAATTTTGCGTATGTTCCGGCCTATTACAGCCGTACCTTCCTGTTGGATGATGAGATCATGATCCATCATCATTGGATGCCGAGGGAGAACTTCACCGACGCATGGTTGGGAACCTGCAAGGTGCTCCGGGAAGACCGTCCGGGGAAACTTTCAATCCATTGGTGGTCAGGAAATGAAGCTCTCAAGGGCAATACATTGTTCAGCATCGTGGACCGTCCATCCTTCACGCTTCCTGAATCATTCGACACCCCAACGGGAAGCTGGCGGTACGGCGATGATGGGTTGGAGCTGGAGTCGGAAAGCTCCGTATTGGCTTATTGCGAAACGCAGGACCTATCCATGGGAGTCGTCGTCGAGGCGGACCTTCGTATCGATGGGAATGGCGCCGGAGGACTATTTTTTGGAAACAGGCTGCTAGAAGAGAA
>CAZFWQ010000657.1:0-1741 GCA_964522755.1 uncultured Oscillospiraceae bacterium
GCAATTTATCATGTGATGTGCCGAGGAAATCATCGGAATGATATTTTTCGGGAAGAGGAAGATTATCAAATCTACCTCATCCTGATATCACAGGCAATCGAACGGTATGGTTTTGTTCTGTATGCCTATTGCCTAATGACAAATCATGTTCATCTACAGTTTGAAACAGGAAACAGTGAAATATGGTTTATCATGAAATACATCAACATGCTTTATACACAATACTTCAACGAAAAGTACAAACTGGTGGGCCATTTGTTCCAGGGACGATATGCGGCGGAAATCATCAGTGACGATGCCTATATATTGCAGACCAGCCGATATATCCACTTGAATCCGGTAAAGGCGAAAATGGCAGCAATGCCTTCCGATTATCAATGGAGCAGTTATGGGATTTTTCTTGGAACGCGCAGTTGTGCATTGGTAACTGAGCAAAAGATACTACGGTATTTTGAGCAGGAAAGCCGCGCTTTGTATCAGGCATTTGTTGAGGGATCAACCCGTTTCATCGCGATTGATCAGGAGATGGAAGATAAAATGGAGGGCACCTGAATGGCGTCAACGGTGCTGAGCTATGCAATTGTCGGTATTGATGGCTTCCCGGTGGAAATAGAAACGAATACACTGTTTGGACAACCGCAGATTACAATTATCGGTTTGGGTGACCAAGCCATCAAGGAAGCCAGCGAATGAATCCAGGCTGCCATTGTGCAAGCGGGGTTCGTAGTTCCGAAAATGAAAATCGTCATAAACCTGGCTCCCGGCGATGTAAAAAAGAAAGGCTCGCATTTTGACTTGGGCATGGCCATTGGATTGCTGCAGCAAAGCGGTCAAATGACAGGGCTATGCGTCAGGCATTACGCTTTTATCGGCGAGTTGTCACTCAATGGGAAGCTGCGAGGGTGCAGTGGCGTCCTTCCAATGGTTATGGCTGCGAAGCAGATGGGAATCGGCCAAATCATCGTACCCAGTGAAAACATGCAGGAAGCCATGTTGGTAAAAGGTATATCCATATTTGGATTTGACAGCTTGCAGGAAGTGGTTCGGTTCATAGACGGAAAATCAGGTTATGAGCCGGTTCACGCAGTGCCAAAGGAAACCCGCAATCTGATAATGACAGACGCAGACTTCAGTGACGTGAAGGGACAGGACAACATGATACGTTACGCAGTTGTGGCTGCTGCCGGCGGTCATCATATGTTGATGACCGGTGAACCCGGTTGCGGCAAGTCCATGATTGCACAAAGAATTCCGGGTATCCTGCCACTCATGAGCGAAGAAGAAGCGCTGGAAGTGACAAAAATATACAGTGTATCGGGCCTGCTCAGGAACAATCGTTTTCTGGTTTCCGAACGGCCATTTCGTACGCCGCATCACAATGTATCAATGAATGCGCTAATAGGCGGTGGCAATCACGCAATGCCTGGCGAAGTATCATTGGCCCACAACGGCGTGTTGTTTCTTGATGAGTTGGCGGAGTTCAGCAAAAAGACTTTGGAGGCACTTCGTCAGCCGTTGGAAGACAAGAAGGTAACTGTGTCACGCGTAAACGGAACGAATGCCTTCCCGGCAAATTTCATGTTTGTGGCGGCCATGAATCCATGCCAATGCGGCTATATGGGCACATCAAGGTGCACGTGCACCACCTTGCAGCGCGACAAGTACAATCAGAGGCTATCAGGACCGCTTCTTGACAGAATCGATATCCGGCAAGTTTTCAAGCCGGTTGACTTCTTCGAGA
>CAZFWQ010000658.1:0-1425 GCA_964522755.1 uncultured Oscillospiraceae bacterium
CGATGGCGAGGGGCGTGGAGGTGCCGTTGGTCAGGATCCCGTCATCTGTTCGGATCTCGTCCGAATCAAGCGCACGATCCACGCTGGAGTCGGCAAGGATGAGCACGGTCTTGCTCAAGCCCGTACTTTCGGCATACGGGATGCCGCCGGATGCAGAGCTTGTTGATGAGGAGCCGGAAACATTTCCCGCGGCAGTTGTCTTCGTGTTGGTATCAAGCAGCCTGTCGAGTAGAATCACGCAGTCTTTCCGGGAGATGGGGGAGTTGGCGGAATAAGTGAATCCGGTTGTCAGCTTCAGTGCGGAGGCCTTTGTCAGAAAATTCTGCGGCCAGGTTCCCGACAGATCGCTGTCAGAATATCCGAGCATGCGGACGATGACGGTCAGAGCCTGGGCATAGGTGATGGCTGAATCCGGGTGGAACCTGCCATCCGGATATCCTGAAAGCATGCCTTTTCGAACGGCAGTGCGCACATATCCGCTGGACCATTTGGCGGAGGACACGTCTGAAAAGGGAGTGGCATTCGGTTTGATGTTGTCGGCTGTCGCCTGATTGGCGGTGGAAATGGCCAGTTTGGCAAATTGCTCGCGCGTGACAGCATCATCGGGGTGGAACAATCCGTCCTTACTCCCGTTGATGATGCCCAGCAACGTCAGACGGTACACAGCAGCCGTCCACGCCGCACTTTCCGGAACATCCGGAAAAGACGAAGCGGCAAAGGCGCTGCCCATCCCGCCAAGAACCAGGAACAGGGAGAGTGCGCATGCAACCCAGCGCTTCAGTGAAAATGAAGGGCATTTCATGATCGGGGCAAGTAGGGATTGTTTCTTATTCCGAGCGTTAACCGGGTATTTCATGATTGGAATACCTCCTCTATTGGACTTGAACATTTCAACATCCCTGATCATTTCGCTATGCCTTTTTCATGGGTCGTTTCAGGTTCATTTCATCCGGCTTCACAGGCTTGTACAGCGTCAACAGGAAAAATACTCACTCGAACCGCAGCGCTTCTATCGGATTGAGGCGCGATGCCTTGATGGCCGGGAACATGCCGAACAAAATGCCCGTGGCCAGCGAGATGCTGAATGAAATGATTACCCAGGGCAGGGAGTAGACCGCCGGGACAAGGCCCAGCACTCCGATGACGAACCGGATGGCGGCGAGCCCGAGTACAATGCCGGTGAGTCCTCCAAGACCTGTCACCACGATGGCTTCAATGAGGAACTGGGTCAGGATGCTTCGCCTTTTGGCGCCGATGGCTTTGCGGATGCCGATTTCACGCGTTCGCTCCGTCACGGAGACCAGCATGATGTTCATGATGCCGATTCCCCCGACCAGCAGGGAGATGGCCGCAATGCCGCCAAGCACCAGCATGAGGGTGTCTGTCACCGTGCTGAGCGTACTTAGAAGGTCTGCCTGGTTGAAC
>CAZFWQ010000658.1:1435-1740 GCA_964522755.1 uncultured Oscillospiraceae bacterium
CTGGGCCGTGGAGACAGGAATGATGATGTAGTCGTCTTCCGTCTGCTCCTGGCTGCCATTCTGCTCAGTCAATACGCCGACCACGGTCAGGACGTTGCCGTTCACCTTGATTTTCTGCCCAACCGGGTCTGAGTCCGGGAATAGTTCATTGGCGACATAAGATCCAATCAGGGCGATTTTCTGTCGATAAGTCACATCCACATCCAGGATATACCTTCCTGACGAAACATGTGAATCCTTGATTAGTTCATAATCTGGAGTCGTGCCCATGAGCGTGGTCGTGGTTAGGCTGTTGGTGACAAACT
>CAZFWQ010000659.1:0-1740 GCA_964522755.1 uncultured Oscillospiraceae bacterium
TCGTCAAACAGTATGCCGTCCGCGCCTAGGTCAACGCATTTCGTGAATTCCTCATCGCATATTTTCAAGTAATCATCGCTGCCAAAGCACATGGGTATCAGCCTTCTGGTGTTGACGTCCGCCATTTGCGAGAGCGTCATGTACTGGTAGCCTTTATATACCTCATAGTCTCCATACGGGTTCTTTATCGCATGTGGCAGATACTTGGTTTCGAAGTCATCCCTTGATTGGTCTGCCCAGACGAATTTCGCGAACAATATGACTTTTACGCCCATATCCTGAATTTCCCTGATTGCATTTCCCAGCTCCTCAAAAGTGCCCAGCCTTGGATCCGGTGAATGGGACGGATTGCCCCTGTCCTGCCCGCCATCATTCCACCCGACCAGCTGGATCGCCGCGACACCATACTTCTTGCATTCCAGGCCAATCCGCGGCAAATCCTTGAATTTTATCCGCAATTCGTCTTCAGGGGAATTGACATGTATCTGCAGCCAGGAGTGAGGATTCTTCGACCACAGCGGCATCACGTCCAGCGGAAGTTTGTTCCAGTTCCTACTTACCCGCTTATAACAATCAACGCCGTTTGTCCAATCCCCTATATAGGCCTCCATGGCGAAGGGCAGCAGATGGAAGGTTTCACCCGGCTGCACGAAAGGCAGGTGGCCTACCGAGAACCTGGTATGTACATCCTTGCCTTCGAATGTGTCTTCCTCAAACAGTTTGAATTCGTTTGAGCTTCTCCACCCGGGCAATGCTTCCGCATGCCACGTCACCGCTTCAATCCTTCTTTCGGCGATGCCGATGTACAACCCGTTTTCCTTATCGTCGCAGATCAGTCCGAACGGATACATTGGGGGATTGGCCGCGCTGGCCCCGACTGTCAAAGTGGGAAAATCGACGCTGTGGGTTCCTACGGGATTTGGAAACCTGGGGTACATCTCATATTCCTTCATGCCCGAATAGGAGCCGTGCATGAACTGGAGTTTTCCGCATTGATCGGGACGATATAAATCGCCAATATAAGGATAGTATACATTTTCAATCACAACCGAATCATGATTCGCGATATTCATGCTGAACACGAGCTGCGTCCCGATGGCCTCGCACCTCGTGATGATGGTCATGTCGTGTTCGCCGCCAAATTCGGAGACGACGGAAGACCACTTGAATTCAATTGACTTGTCCGCGGACGTGCACTCGGGTTTTTTCGGCTGCGCATTGTTCAGTGCGATGTTGTTGCGTTTCTCGTGGAGTGGAATCATCATTTTCCAGGACTGCCCCAGTTTTTCCCGCTTGATGATGTCCCATTGACTGACTTTTGAATACAACTCAATCAAGGAACCGGTTTCCATATCAAAAGACGCACTGAGGTTAGCCGTTTCGATTGTTTTTTTCATCACAGCCTCCTGTAATCATCAAGTGTTTGCCAATGCTGAGATTATCACAGCCAGAAGCCGATAGAACGGTCAATTCTGATATTATCACACCCGGAAGCCGATAGGAATATGCTCCAATTTGCCAATGAAGCCTGCAATCACCATAAAATCTCCATAATTGTCTGTTAGCATGAACATGTGCAAAGGCTCACACTTTCAGAGCGCATATGGAGGATAATCAGATGAATGGAAATCAGGGAAATCCCACTAAGATTGTCAGGATCGGGGCAATCGTCGTATTGCTTCTAGTTGCTGCCCTTGAAGGCAAAATCCTGCTGTTCCCAAATTCGGCGGCAGCCTACAT
>CAZFWQ010000660.1:0-1740 GCA_964522755.1 uncultured Oscillospiraceae bacterium
GGGCGACCACGACGGCGCGGAGAATATCGTTCACTTGATGCTGGCCCGGATCGACGGGGCGCCTGCCGGACCCCGGGGGATATCCCTTTTCGTGGTTTCCAAACTGCGTCCGAACGAAGACGGGAAGTTGGTGTCAAATGACATAACCGTCTCTCAGATTTTCCATAAAATGGGGTATCGGGGCACCCCTATTGCCGAGCTGAGTATCGGCGATAAAGATGACTGCCGGGGGTATCTTCTGGGCGAGCCGCACCGGGGGCTGGCCTACATGTTTCAGATGATGAATGAGGAGCGGATCGGTGTCGGGCTTGGGGCGGCATCCATTGCTTCGGCCGCCTATTATGCGGCGCTGCATTACTGCAAACAAAGGCTCCAGGGTCGAAGGCTTACGGATAAGGACCCGGCATCCCCCCAAATTCCAATTATCGAACATGCCGATGTCAAGCGGATGCTGCTGTTTCAGCGAGCCGTGGTCGAAGGCTCGTTTTCTCTGCTCATGCAGTGCAGTCAATACGAAGATATGACCCGGACGGCATTGCCTCAGGACAGGAGCCGATACCGCCTTCTGCTGGAACTGCTCACCCCCGTTGCCAAGAGCTATGCATCCGAGATGGGCATTCTGTCAACCAGCCAGAGCATTCAATGTTTCGGCGGCTGCGGATACTGCCAGGACTTTCCCGTGGAACAACATTTTCGCGATATGCGGATTCATCCGATTCACGAGGGAACCACCGGCATTCAGGGCATGGATCTTCTGGGCAGAAAAGTGGTCATGGAAAATGGCAAGGCATTTGCTTTGTTCCTGGAAGAGGTTCAGTGCACCATGTACTCGGCCCGGAAATTTCCTGCCCTGTCATCCATGGTCAATCAGCTTGACAAGGCCGTAAAGCAGCTTCAGGATGTCACCATTCAGCTTGTGGCCATATCGCTTAAATGTTCGGAAGTCTATCTGGCAGATGCCACCCTTTACCTGGAATTCTTTGGGATCATCACTGTCGCCTGGCAGTGGCTTCTTCAATCCGTATCGGTTCAGAAGGCTCAGGCAGGGGAGCTTTCATCAACTGATGCCGATTTTTATCAGGGAAAACTCTTTACCGCCAGGTATTATTTCGCCTATGAACTGCCCAGAATAAGCGGACTGGCGCAACGCCTGACAGATGGGAACCCGATGACCGTTGAAATGAAAACCTGTTTTTTTTCAGACTGAGAACGATCAAACCGACTTCTGTCAATCATAAAAAGAGGTTTACGGAAGTGTAAAGCATGTGATGAACAGCGTCCGGTTTGATCAGCTTCAATGAGGGATAAAACTGAAATTTCGCGATAATCATTTTTCAGTAAAGGAGAATATGGTTACGCCATTTGAAATTCGTACGGGCTATATCAAGCTGGATAGTTTCCTCAAGGCCGTTAACGCGGTTGCATCCGGCGGCGAAGCAAAGCTGCTCATAGCTGATGGAAGGGTGTGTGTTAACGGTGCCGTGGAACTTCGGCGAGGGCGAAAGCTTTATCCCGGGGATGGGGTCAAATTGGCGGATCAAGAATTCAATGTGGAGAGCGTGGCATGAATCATGTGGGGTGTTTACCCGCTCTATTGCCATCTTGACGCAAATACTGCCTTAATTCTTTATGACTGCCTCGATCAGGTAAGGTCCTTTCATTTTCATTGCTTCAGCAAATTGCAGATGAAATTCATCGGCTGTGTGAACGCGACTCGCAGGAACTCCCATGCCTTGTGAA
>CAZFWQ010000661.1:0-1739 GCA_964522755.1 uncultured Oscillospiraceae bacterium
GGGTGTTCAGGTTCTCGCGGCCTTCTTGCGAGGGATAGAAGTGGGTGACGAAGAAGAGCACGCGCTTGGCCCCGGCTTCTTTCAGCAGGCGGCAGCATTCTTTGATGGTGATGCCGGTGCGCACCATGTCGTCAAACACGATGACATCTTTCCCGGCGGCCGATATCGGTGCGCCTTCGGGGGATTTGCCTTTGCCGGCCGACTCGTTGTCCAGAAGGGCTTTCGTATTTCCTTTCAGAAAATCCATCGCAAAATGGATGCCGTCTAACTCGCGTCCCGGAATAACCAGGTTGCGGGGCTTCGTTGCGCCGCCGCAGAGGACGACCGCATCATAGCCGGATTTCAGCGATTCGGCAGAAATATCCTTGCCGACTTCGGTGCCGGTGACGAAAGCGACGCCTTCCGCCTCCATCAGGCCGACCCGCCGCAGAACGATGGACTTGTCCAGCTTCATGTTCGGAATCCCGTACATCAGCAGCCCGCCGATCCGGTCTGCCCGCTCGTAGACGGTGACGCTGTGACCGGCATGGTTCAGCTGGTCTGCACAGGCAAGGCCGGAGGGGCCGGATCCTACCACGGCGACCTTTTTGCCGGTCCGGACCCGAGGCGGCATGGGTTTCATCCAGCCTTCTTCCCAGGCTTTGTCGATGATATAGCATTCGTTGCTCTTGATGGTGACCTGCGGGTCGTTGATCCCGACCGTACAGGAGCCTTCGCACGGGGCGGGGCAGACCCTGCCGGTGAATTCGGGGAAGTTGTTGGTTTTGCGGAGCCGGACCAGCGCCTCTTCCCAGAGACCTTTGTAGATCAGGTCATTCCATTCGGGGATCAGATTGTTGATCGGGCATCCCGCTGCGGCGCCTTTGATCAGGACCCCCATGCTGCAGAACGGGATGCTGCACTCCATGCAGCGCGCACCCTGGATCTGCTGCTGGCCATCGGTCCAATGCGTATGGAACTCGTCCCAGTTCCGGATCCGGTCCTGCGGAGCGATATCCTGCGGAAGCTCTCTTTTATATTCCATGAAACCTGTCGGTTTTCCCATTTTACTGACCTCCTGATTGTATGCCTGAACCTTATGTCTTTATGCAGATGCAGCGGCCGCTTTGCGGATGCCGAGCTCGAATGCCGCAAGCATGACCTGTTCCTCGGGGACCCCCTCGGACCGTACCTCCGTTATCGCCTCCAGCATCACGGCGTAATCGATGGGCATGACCTTGACGAAGCGGGGGAGTATTCCGCTGAAATCGTCCAGGATCTGCTTCGCCTTGACGCTGCCCGTGTATTGGAAATGCTTTGCAATCATTTCTTTCAGAAGATCGGCATCTTCCTGGGATTCGATGTGCTGCAGATAAACCATTTCTTTGTTGCATCGGACCGCGAAATCACCCTTTTCGTCGAGGACGAAAGCGACCCCGCCCGACATCCCCGCAGCGAAATTGCGTCCGGTCGGACCCAGCACGGCGACGACGCCACCGGTCATATACTCGCAGCCATGGTCGCCCACGGATTCCACGACCGCCCGTGCACCGCTGTTCCTTACCGCAAACCGCTCGCCGGCGATTCCATAGATGTATGCCTCGCCGCTCGTTGCACCGTATAGCGCGACATTGCCCGCGATAATGCTCTTGCTGGCATCGAACGCCGCCTTGCGGTCGTGGCGGACGATGATCTTGCCGCCGGAAAGCCCTTTGCCCATATAATCGTTGGAGTCGCCTTCCAGGTCCAGGGTGATGCCA
>CAZFWQ010000662.1:0-219 GCA_964522755.1 uncultured Oscillospiraceae bacterium
AATGAAAAATGTCATCACTAAATTTGTTGAGCTGATTGAAAAAGGCTACTATCCAAAAGGTTTGTTCAGTACAGACTGGATGGCATCCGGTGCCGAATTCGGACATGGCAAGACGGCCATGCTGATTCAAGGCGCATGGCTGCCAGGCATGTTGGATTCTGAAGCTACTTTTATGGGAGAAGGTGCAATCGGCTCAGCCAACTGCGGTTATGTGCCTTT
>CAZFWQ010000662.1:229-879 GCA_964522755.1 uncultured Oscillospiraceae bacterium
GGAAGGGGCATTGTAAATTCTGAAAACGAGGTGTATCGCTCCTGTTATTGGCGCGTTATCCCGTTCAAGGCGGCCCTGGTAGTTTAGCGAACCCGGCGCGGCGCCCGGGCTTATTTCGCCGGAGAAAGCGGAAAGCCTGTAGTTTCATTGGGAACAGACCATCTGCTTTCCATCAATGCGCAAGCACCGGACAAGCAAAGAGCAAAAGACCTCTTTCTATCACTTTTATCAGAAGAGGCGCTCCAATTCGCATGTTCAGATCTGGCTTTCCCTGGAATAAAGTCTAAAGTTACGCACACTTTGCCAGCCTATACGGATATTCAAAATGCATTGGACAAGCATACGTCATCCGTTGCCGGAACTGCATTCATGCCGGAAAGCGTTTCAAATGAACTGATAGCTGTAGTTCAAAAAGCGATGGCTGGCCAAGGCATCAATGATGCAGATTTGGATAACTTGGACAAATTGTACGACCAGGATATCGGAATGGTAGTAGCACCATAACCCGCAAAGGACATTGCCCAATCAATGAATGATGCGAGAGGATGGGCTGTAGAATAGCTGCAGCCCATCTTTTCTACTACGGAGCCGTCAAGAAATCACTTGTTCCTTTTCAAAAACAGACAACAGGTTTGGACATTCATTTTTGG
>CAZFWQ010000662.1:889-1734 GCA_964522755.1 uncultured Oscillospiraceae bacterium
TAGAACCGTAAATTTCTTGACAATCCCGATGAATTCCTATTTGCGAGGTAAAACATACAATGGGTTTTGAAAAAAAACTATCACTGCAGCGATTGTTCATGATTGTCCCGGCATTCATCTTATTTACGGTATTCGTCATCTATCCCTTTGCATCGGGATTGTATTATTCCTTGACCGACTGGGACGGAATCACGGTGACGAAGTTTATCGGACTCGACAACTATCTCCGATTGTTCCAGGACAGTGTGTTTGTCAAAGCTTCAATGAACACGTTTTTGGTATGTGGTGTGGGCATATTGATCGGAAATCCTTTTGCGATTCTGATAGCCATATTGCTGAATCAAAATTTGAAATTCAAAGGCGTGCTGCGTTCCGCCTTCTATATTCCCAATGTCATGAGCATGATGGCGGTATCTGTTCTGTGGACCTTGATCCTCCGATATGAGGGGCTACTCAATGCATTGCTGGATACCCTGGGGCTGAGTGACATAAAAAAAGATTGGATCGGAGACTTCAATACAGTCATGCCATCGATCATCATCATCCTATTTTGGTTGGGAACCGGTGTGAGCATCATAATCTATTTGGCTGGACTGAATTCCATCGTCGATGGCGTCAAGCCCTGGTCCAGTTTCCGGCATATCACATTTCCTTTGTTGATGCCGTTCATCACCATCAATATTTTTCTTGGGCTGACGGGGGGATTGAAGTTGTTTGACCTTCCCTATGTCATGACGGGAGGAGGTCCGGGCCATGCTTCGGATACCATCGCACTGGTGATATACGGGTATGCCTTTAAGAGCAATTTGTTCGGGTATGCAACCGCAGCGGGTATCGTCTTTATG
>CAZFWQ010000663.1:0-1734 GCA_964522755.1 uncultured Oscillospiraceae bacterium
GACTACAAAATGCTGCATTACAGCTGGGGATCCCCGATCGACGTCTATGACAAAGACGGCAACCTGTACATCCTGATGACGGATTCCCTCAGCCAGGTCCATCTTGTGGACGGGAACAACGGCACCAGGCTTGACTATATACAGATCATGCGGGACTTTACCAGTGCGGAGGCGACAAGCGGCGGAAACATCGAGTCGTCGGCGGCCATATTCGGGAACATCCTGGTGATCGGCACCAGAGGCGGCGTCATCGCAGGGGTCCGGATCAAATAACAGCCTGATCTAAAAATATGCAAAAATAAAACAGCCGTGATGCGATTGGACTGCACCCACGGCTGTTATTCAGTCTAGAACTTATCGGTCCTGCATCAGCCGTAAAGCGGCCCATACGCTTCGCATGCCCTGTAATCGGCGCTCTCGGGATTTGTCGTACCGAACGCCGCCCATGCATGCGGGCGGAAAATCTGGCCTTCCGGCACATTGTGCATCGACACCGGGATACGGAGCATGCTTGCCAGGGTGATCAGCTTCGCGCCGATATGGCCATAGCTGAACGATCCGTGGTTCGCGCCCCAGTTTGCCATCACGCTGTAGACATCGGTGAAAGCGCCTTCGCCTGTGGTACGCGGCACAAACCAGGTGGTCGGCCATGTCGGGTCTGTCCGCTTCTGGAGAATATCATTCACGGAATCCGGCAGGATAGCGGTATACCCTTCCGCAATCTGGAGGACCGGTCCAAGGCCTTCGATCTTGTTGACCCTGACCATGGTGACAGGCATCTCGACCTGGGTCTGGAACATCGAAGAGAACCCGCCGCCGCGGAAATAGCCGTTGTCCGCAGGGCACCAGACGGTCGCTGCCAGACAGGCATCCGCATCGCGGTCCTTGATTTCCCAGAAAGGCTTCATCACCGGCTTGCCGGCATCGTCGCGCATTTCGCCGCAGCCATCCAGCGAGGCGGCACCCGAGTTGATCAGGTGGATCAGCCCGCCTGACACTGTGCCTTCCGGCTTCCATCCGGTCACCCGCTCGATCGCATCCGGACTCCAATAGGTCCGCACATCGGCAAACACAGAGGCGGAATCGTTGACCAGATGCCCGAGCAGCATCGCCATCGCATTGAGCGTGTCATTCTCCGTCGCCAGAACGATCGGCTCACGGATGCCGTTCCAGTCGAACGACGAATTGAGCAGTGCTTCGGAATAGTCGAAATTCGGGAAATGGTCCGTCCACTGCCGCTGGCCCTGGACACCGGCCGCAAGGCCGTTGCGCCCGAGGGCTTCTTCGCCGTATCCCAGCTCCGCCAGCCTTGGATTGCCGATCACGATATCCCGGATGATCATGGTCTGAAGGATGACACGGTCCCACTCAGCATCTTTCTGCTCTCTGGTGTGCTGTGTCGGAAGCCCTTCATTCTTGTCCCAGCCTTCTACGCAATACTTCTCGCGCCAGGCTTTTGCCTTCACGAACTCTTCCGGATCATAGACTCCGCGTGCAATCCGGCGTTCGATCTCGACCTGATCCAGCCACTCGGCGCGAAGGCCGAAATATTCCTGGAACATCTGCGCATCGATATACGATCCGGCAATCCCCATGCAGGACCCGCCGATATTGACATAGGACTTGCCTTTCATCGTGCCGGCTGCGATGGCAGCCTTCGCCCAAAGCAAGATCTTGGCTTCGACATCGGCAGGCATGCTCGTATCGGTCGCATCCTGGACATCCCGTCCGTAG
>CAZFWQ010000664.1:0-1729 GCA_964522755.1 uncultured Oscillospiraceae bacterium
TTGCCTTTGGGTTGCGTTGAAACGTAGATATGGTATTGCTCGAAACCGAAATCCTTCAGCAAATCCAGACAGAACCTGAGAACGCGGCGGATTTCAGCCGGCATCTGTTCCGGAGCGCAGAAAATGTGGGCGTCGTCCTGCGTGAAGCCGCGCACGCGCAGGAGTCCATGGAGGGCGCCGCTCTTCTCATAACGGTATACCGTGCCAAGTTCAGCCCACCTGTACGGCAGATCCCGGTAGGAGTGCATGCCGTTCTTGTAGATCATGATGTGGAAGGGGCAGTTCATGGGCTTCGCGTAGAAGTCCTGCCCGTCCACGTCCATGGGCGCGTACATGCTTTCCTTGTAGAATCCGAGATGACCGGAGGTTTCCCATAGCTCCCCCCGTCCGATGTGCGGGGTATATACCAGTTCATAGCCGTTTTTCATGTGTTTGCGGCGCCAGAATTCCTCTATGCGGTAGCGGACCTTTCCTCCCTTGGGGTGCCAGAGTGCAAGGCCGGGACCTACCTGGTCGTCCATCGAAAACAAATCGAGGTCCTTGCCAAGGCGGCGATGATCCCGCTTTTCCGCTTCCTCGATCAGGTTCACGTATTCATCAAGCTGGGCGGCCTTGGGGAACGATATGCCATAGATGCGCTGCAGCATCCTGTTCTTTTCATCGCCGCGCCAATAAGCGCCGGCTACCTTCAAAAGCCTGAGCGCTTTGATTTTGCCAGTGGAAGGCAGGTGCGGACCCGCGCACAAGTCGGTGAATCCGCCCTGCGTGTAGAACGAAAGGGCCGCATCCTCCGGCAGGTCGCGGATGAGTTCCTGCTTGTAGGGTTCGTCCGCCATCAGGGCGAGTGCGTCTTCCCGCGGCAGGACGAACCGTTCGATTTTCACATCGGCCTTCACGATGGAAAGCATTTCCTTTTCAATCGCGGCGAGGTCTTCCGGCGTGAAAGGCCGTGCCACATCGAAATCGTAATAGAAGCCCGCGTCAATGGCGGGTCCGATGGCAAGCTTTGCTTGCGGGAACAGTTTTTTCACAGCCTGGGCCATGATGTGGGATGTCGTATGCCAGAAAGCCTGTTTTCCGCCCGCCGCATCGAAAGTCAGCAGGTTGAGCAGGCAATCGGCTTCGATGGGCGTCGACAAATCAACGACCCTGCCATCCATTTCGGCTGCGAGGGCAACACGTGCAAGGCCCTCGCTGATACCTTTGGCAATCTCCATTACGGTGGTCCCGAAAGCCACCTCCTTGACAGTCCCGTCCTTGAGCGTGATGTTCAGCATGATTCCAATCTCCTTTCCAAACCGGCATGTTATGCCGCCGCGGCCGGCCATCGCCGGTACATGTCGCCGTTGTGCAGTCCGGAACCTGCCGGGACTATGTCCCTGGCCCTGCTGCACAACCATTTCCGTCACCTGAAGAAAAGTACAAAAAGAGCCTCATCCGTCAAGGATGAAGCTCCGCTCCATGGTTCCACCTCGTTTACGCTTCAAACACATGCGAACGCACATGGATCCGATAACGTCACTCGATAGCTGTAACGGTGCAACCGTGCGAATCTACTTGCATTTCGATTCCAAACTCGGAAGGGGTGCGCACTGTACCTGCATAAGCCGCTTCCAGCCAAGGCGGCTCTCTCTGTGCTGCGGTGCCCATTGCGCATGTCTTCGTCATCGCATTTGTCCATTTCATGCTATCACAGGCTTTGCAGGCTGTCAATCCATCCCGGCCCCTG
>CAZFWQ010000665.1:0-1729 GCA_964522755.1 uncultured Oscillospiraceae bacterium
CCCGACCAACACGATGCCTATTCAGTTGCTGAATGGATGCGCCGGGCCGATCTTACTGGCACCCTCGCGGGATTCTTCGAACCGTCCCTGTCGCCCAACGAGCAGATGGTGGCGAAAGTCGAAGGTTGGATTCTAGGGGTGATGTGATTCGAAACCGCAGCCGAGAGGATGAATGATGACAACCATACCGAGTGAAACGATGCCGCGTGCTTATTGGTTTGTTGGGGCCGCGTATGGCGCCGATGATCAAACACAACGATTTCTCGACGATGGAATCTGGGAGAATGGCTACACGGACAAGTACCTTGATCTCGTGAAATCCATCCAACCCGGTGATCGTATCGCCATCAAATCTACCTACACACGCAAACGCGATCCGCGATTTAGTAACCTCGTTCCTTCTGTTCCAGTCATGGCGGTCAACGCCTCCGGGATTGTGACCGAGAATCTCGGTGATGGCCGCACGGTACGAGTGACCTGGACGCCACTTGCTGATCCACGGGAATGGTATTTCTTCACCCAGCGACAAACGATCTGGCGGGTATTACCTGGGAAGTGGGAGTGGATGACAGATGCGTTAATCACATTTGCCTTTGATGACCACCCCCAGGATATCGATCGATTTCTGCAATATCCATATTGGGGAAACAGATATAGGCCGGTTAGCGGGCAATACGAATTTCCCTGGACTCAGTTTTACGAGGCGATTGCCAATCAATTGCTCACATTTCGGCACGACCGTCCGGCATTACTTGCAAAGCTTGCCGAAGTGGCAGGACGGGTGGATGGACTCGGCTACTTGCATGACCACTATACGGATGGCACAGAAGGCCCTTTGAAGGACATTTGCCCGTTTACCACAATGGGCATTTTCAATCGGGGTATCTCAGATGTGACCCGCAAAGCCATCGCCAAGGAGTTGGCAACCGTGCTGAATGTTGAACTAGCCGTCCCGGATTCATTTGAAGGGATTCCTGTCCTCAGCAATTTTAAGTCATGGTATTTTGGCTATGAGACGGATCGCCGCTCGGACGATATTGACACGTTATGGGACGTGTTTGCGGCAGCGATCCAATACGCTGACATCAGCGATGCAGATGTCTCCATCGATGAAGTAGAAGCCAAGGCGGCATTCATACGTACCTTTGATGAAGCGAATAGCCGACAAGGGGTCGGTTGGAATCTCTCTATCGGCTTGTATTGGATACGCCCTTGGGAATTCCTTAGTCTCGATCAACGGTCGCAAGTCTATATCACGAAAAAGCTCGGTGTCCAGCTCGGGCTGCATGGACCGAAGAACCGTTGTAGCGCAACGGATTATCTTGCCGTGACGGAACAGCTGAAGACACGCTTTCAGGAAGAAGCATATCCTGCGCATTCGTTTCCCGCATTGTCACTGGCGGCGTGGCTTTATAAGGATGGTGAGGTGATTGTGCCACCTGGCGAAGTGCCTCCTGTCACCGAGACCGATC
Source organism: uncultured Oscillospiraceae bacterium (assembly GCA_964522755.1). Lineage (GTDB taxonomy): Bacteria > Bacillota > Clostridia > DSM-8532 > DSM-8532 > JAEWSN01. The sequence goes on from CAZFWQ010000665.1 coordinate 1,473, forward strand.
CTCCGGTAGCCGTGCCCCCCATCGAACCCTACACGGTGGAGGACATCCTCGCTGAGGGATGTTTTCTCGAACGCGCTCAGCTTGAGAAGATGCTGATACGACTTCATGATAAGAAGAACCTGATCCTGCAAGGGCCTCCAGGGACGGGAAAGACGTGGCTCGCAAAACGTTTGGCTTGCGCCTTGATGGGACAGCGTGACGACAGGCGCGTGCGCGCATTGCAATTCCATCCCAATCTGTCGTATGAAGATTTCGTC
>CAZFWQ010000666.1:0-1724 GCA_964522755.1 uncultured Oscillospiraceae bacterium
CCGAGCACGGAATGATGTATGTGGATCGCCTGCAGTGGGAATCGTACAACGAGAGCGAAGACCTTGTAATGCAGGTCGAGAGATACAGGCAACGGTTCGGCAGATATCCTGAGTCGCTGCATGCCGACAAGATATATCGCACACGGGAGAACAGGAATTATTGCGCATCGAAAAACATCCGGTTGTCCGGACCGCATCTGGGCCGGCCGATAATACGGACGGAAGAAAACAAGAAGCGATTGCGTTTGATGAAGAGACTGGAGAGAAAGGACGAAGGCATACGACAGAAAGTCGAAGGCAAATTCGGAACAGTAAAACGCAAGTTTGGCCTGGCAAATGTGTACGAGAAACTACGGGTTACCAGCGAGACGACCATAATGATATGTGTTCTGCTGTCCAATTGCGACAGGATCCTGCGGGATCTTTTTTTGCGCTTTTTTTTATGCCTCGGATTACGGTCGGAAAAGATAGTTATTGACCCGGCAATCATATATTAAACTGCTGCATAACGGATTGCCGGATCCTCAAAATATTTCTCTATCCTTTCAGGTTTACTTCTGAGCATATCCATGTGCTCATCCGCGGCCTTTCGCAATGTGACCTTTGTTCGGACCGGGGCTTTTGAACCCACACCATATTTCAGGTCCGAGTTCAGATGCTCATCTGGATTCAGATCCGGACTGTATGCAGGCAAGAAGAAAAGTTCGATCTTTCCATTCTGCTGAGCTACCCATTCCCCGATCAGGATACTGTGATGAACTCTGAGATTGTCGAGCACGAGAAAAACCTTCCGCTCGGCATCACGGACGAGCCGTTCCAGAAAATCCTTGAAATGATCGATATTTACGCTGCCCTCGACTATCGTCCAGCAGACTTTTCCCTTGTTTGTTATTGCAGAGACCATACTGAGGTTCTGATACGTGGCGGTCGCCTGCACCACCGGTGTCTGCCCTTTCGGGGCAAAGCCCCTCCCACGAACATCTGACGCGCGAAGTCCGGTCTCATCACCCCAGTAAATATCGGCCCCTTCTGACTTTGCCCGTCTTGATATCGCGGGGTACGTCTCGGTCAGCCACTCCTGCACCTTCTCCGTATTGCGTTCATAGGCGAACTTGACGGGTTTCTGCGGAGTGAAACCCCACCGCTTCAGGTATTCACCCACTGTCCTGACCGGCATATCAATACCGCATTCCTGGAGTATCAACAGCCTCACAGCGCCTCGGGTCCAAAGCGCGAAATCAAGCTTGAGCTGATTGGGATGCTTGTCGATTATTCCATTCCTGATGGATGTTTCCTGTTCTGGCGTCAGATGTCTTCCCTGGCCGAATTTATGCCCCCGAATACCTGCGGTGATGGATTTCCTTCCCTCTGCCTGGAACTTCTTCCAGATTGAATACACGGTTGTGTAGCAGACACCGGATGCCTCCATGATCTCCGGAACCTTTTTCCCGGCCTTCCACATTCGGATCACCACTTTGCGTCTTTCCTCAAGGGCTTCCTTGGATAGTTTTCTTCCGTCTTCTCTTTCCATGCCTCATTGTATCATAGATATACGTTCTTTGCATGCCGGGTCAGTAACATCAAGAAGCCTCCGTTTTTAAGTTATTAAAGATTAAAGACAGGCATCATTATTGTCAAGTTTGTCCAAATCGGCACAAAAGTACTGCTAATTTGCCGGATTATTATCCATATGACCAATGAACGATGATTCGAGCAAAATGGCT
>CAZFWQ010000667.1:0-1721 GCA_964522755.1 uncultured Oscillospiraceae bacterium
ACCCTATCGAGTGGCAATCCCTATTTTTTTTTTTTTTTTTATTTCAACAAAGACATGATAATCGGCTCCAGCAAGGATTGGTCACAGGTAAATGCGTATTCGGCGCCATCATGGGTGAAATGCGGCATGTCCGTGTTACACATATCACAGAAGGAGGGGAATCGTATGAAATCCATTTTCCGAATAATGGCCCTGTTCATGGTTCTTGCCATGCTGGCCGGTTGCGGTGTCACGGTGACGCCGACAACGACAGCCGCTCCTGCAACGACGGCTGCCGCTGCGACGACGGCCGCCGCGGGGACCACAGCTGCCGCAGAAACAACGGCGGCGGCAGAAACCACCGTCGCCGAAACGACGGCCACCCCCGTGCCGATTGACATGTCCATATCAAATCTGCGGTTCTCAAGCGATCCGGGGTCACCCAACGCACGCGAAGAGTTGATCAAGACATATCCTGAATTTGCAAAGGACCATACCGCCAAGATGGTATGTTTTGAAATGGGCTGGACCGGCCCCGTCAAGGAGAAGGATTTCCTGACTCCGGAAATTGCGAAACGAACCGGCTTCACGATGGTGTACGAGCCAATGACCACGAATACGGCGGAAGAACTGAACACCAAGCTGAACCTGATGGTATCTTCAGGTGAAGTGCCGGACATTTATTTCGTCAGCTCCGACGCCTATAGCCTGGATGTCTATGAAAAGCTTGGCCAGGCCGGATTCATTTATGACCTGGCACCCTACATCGCAAAATACCCGAACATTTCCAACCTGGTGCAGCCTGAGCTCATCAAATACCGCAGGACTGATACGGCCGGAACGCACAACTGGTTCATCCCCACGCAGACCGGCAGGGGCAACGACCTCATCCATAATGCCGGCGGCGGCCTCTATGTGCGCAAAGACTATCTCGACATCCTTGGATTGGGTTTCCCAACCAACATGGACGAGTACCTGACCTACCTGCAGCGCTGCAAGGCTGAGATAAAAGGTGCCAACGGCAAGGCGGTCACCCCGCTGGTTTTCAATGAGAACCTGGGTGGCAGCTGGGATATCCTGGCCTGCTTCATGCCGATGGAACGCGCGGGCATCGGATTTGACTGGAATAATAACTTCAAGCCGTTCAATTATCAATACACAAACAGCCCGGAGCTGATGAATGGCTTGAAGTACCTGAACATGCTGTACACGACAGGACTGCTTGACAAGGAAGCGCCGGCCATCAAGAACGAACAGTACATGCAGAAGATATCGGCCGGAAATGTCGCATCCATGGGCGCTTCCTGGTGGGACATGAATACGTTCTCCGACAACGCCAAGGCGGATGTGCCCGACATCATGTACATCCAGTCCCTTCCGCTTTATGATGCCAGCAAACCGACGCAGTTCCGAAAATGGACGAACTGGGTGGGCATGTACTCAACCCTCACGATTACCAAAAAACTGGATGAAGAAACGCTCAATCATTTCCTGGCCATGCTGGACTATTTCGTTGAAATGGATGGTCAGGTCCTTGTGCAGGCAGGTCTGCCCGGCAAGAGCTTTGAACTCGATGCGAACGGCAAGTACAAATTCACCGACGCATTCAAGAAGGAAACATCCGATCTCGACTGGAACAAGGTTGCGGCTACAGGCGTCTATTACTGGCAGCAGCTGGTCTTCAATCTTCCGGCCTTCGACAAGCTGCGCGCGGAATACCCTGAACTCGCCCGAAAGGACAA
>CAZFWQ010000668.1:0-1717 GCA_964522755.1 uncultured Oscillospiraceae bacterium
CATCAACCTGCTCCGTGAGGGCCTCGACCTTCCGGAAGTATCCCTTGTGCCGATTCTCGACGCCGACAAGGAGGGCTTCCTGCGTTCCGACACCGCACTCATCCAGACAATCGGACGCGCTGCCCGCAATGTCGAAGGCCGCGTCATCATGTATGCGGACCAGATGACGAAGTCCATGAGGTTCGCCATAAGCGAAACGAACCGGCGCCGCCAGATTCCGCGGGAATTCAACCTGCTCAACGGCATCGAGCCCAAATCCATCCGGAAGGGGATTCGGAATGTACTGGAAGCGACAAAGGCCGCCGAACCCTCGCAGCCGTTCCGCCCGGGACGGGATGACGGATTGTCCGTTTTGGATATGCACGGCTTGAAGGCCCTGCTGGAAAGCCTGACCAAGGAAATGAGGGTTGCAGCGCGGGAACTGGAATTTGAGCGCGCCGCCGCCCTGCGCGACAAGATAGTCCTGCTGCAGCGCGAGATGGAAGGGAAAAAATAGCAGATGGGCATGATCCAGGCGGAGACGGGTTGGCTGCAGCACGGTTGCCACCTTTCATGGGAACCTTTGCTGGATGATAGGACACGACTGCTTCTCACAAGCATTGAAGTGGCTGTCGGTCCGGATTGCCTTCCGGTTTCCGGGTCAATCCTGCGTTTTCTCAAGACGGATGTCAACCGGCTCCAGGTAGTCATTCTCGGCCAGGACCCGTATCCTGCACCCGGTGCAGCCACAGGCCGCGCTTTTGAAGTCGGCGGGTTGAAATCCTGGTCGGATCCGTTCCGGCAGGTCTCCTTGAAAAACATCGTCCGCCTGATTTGGTGCGCGAACCACGGTATCCGTCCATTTGAACGGAATGATGAGTACGGGCGAATCCCCACCTTTTCGCAAATCAGAGTGGAACTGAAGGAAAACCACTTCGCGCTGGCAGCCCCGGATCGGTTGTTTCAGTCCTGGGAGGAGCAAGGCGTGCTTCTTCTGAACACATCGCTCACGGTATCCGCGGGAAATCCGGGCGCGCACAAGGAAGCCTGGCTGCCTTTCACCCGACTCGTCATCAGCTTTTTGGCACGGGTCAGGCCTGATCTCACATGGTTCCTCTGGGGCAGCCACGCGCAGGCCCATTCTCCGTTCCTGGGTACGGCACAGGCATACCGGTCCCGTCATCCCATGCTGTGCTCGCCAGCCTATGCCGACGATTTTCTAATGAATCCCTGCTTTCATGAGACATCCGGGCTTGTGGACTGGACTGGAACGCGGCAACGGCCGGTGCCCGGTAACGGCCGGGAACCCTGCAGCAGTCAGGAACCCGGCAGCGGTCGGTAGCCCGGCAGCAGTCAGGAACCCGGCAGCGGTCGGTAGCCCGGCAGCGGTCGGCAGCCCGGCAGCGGTCGGTAGCCCGATAACGGTCAGGAGTCCGGTAATTGTACGTCTCCCCGTGCCGTGATATAATCAAGAAACCCATAAGCTATTCATCCATGCGCATACCGGGAGGCAAAATGGCCAGTGCCAGACAATTACTCATCCGCAATTTCTGCATCATCGCCCATATCGATCACGGCAAGTCCACCCTCGCGGACCGCTTGCTGGAGATAACGGGTGTACTCACCGAACGCGAAATGGAAGACCAGGTCCTCGACAACATGGACATAGAACGCGAGCGGGGCATCACCATCAAGGCCCAGGCCGTTCGGATGGTTCATAATAAAAAAAATGGAAAGG
>CAZFWQ010000669.1:0-735 GCA_964522755.1 uncultured Oscillospiraceae bacterium
CTTATCCTTGCCCTTTTCAGCGGGGCTTACGTCAGCGAAATCATACGGGGCGGGATCGAGAGCATACCGGCCAGCCAGGTCGAATCCGGCCTTTCCCTCGGTTTCACGCGGTTCCAGCTCTACCGGTACGTCATCCTGCCGCAGGTGGCCAAGCGGATCACCCCGGGCATCGCGGGCCAGCTCGTTTCTTTGGTCAAGGATTCCTCCCTGCTGTCCATCATTGCCGTCAGCGAGGTCACGAAGGTCGTCCAGGAAATTGATTCCCTGAACTACGCCACCATAGAGACGTTCATCCAGCTTGCAGGCCTGTACCTGCTGATCACCCTGCCGCTCTCCGCGCTCTCGAAAGCGCTGGAAAGGCGGTTCGCCTATGAAAATTGACATCGACCGGCTGAGCAAGCGTTATGACGGGAAAGAAATCCTGAAGGAGCTGACACTTCATCTGGATGATGTTTCCACACTGGCGATCACCGGCCCGTCCGGTGGCGGAAAGTCCACGCTGCTCCGTATCCTCGCGGGCCTGCAGATGCCTGCGTCCGGTTCGGTAACACTTGACGGGCGCGAAATGGTGTTTGAACCGGAGGCGCTGCACGCGTGGCGAAAATCCATCGGAGTGGTTTTCCAGGCCTACAACCTCTTTCCGCACTACTCCGCCCTTGAAAACATCGTCCTGCCCATGACCTCCGTCCACGGAATTCCCAGGGCGGAGGCGCTGGATCGCGCCAACAAACTGCT
>CAZFWQ010000669.1:745-1716 GCA_964522755.1 uncultured Oscillospiraceae bacterium
CGGTTTCGCCTGACGGACCACAAGGACAAGAAGCCGGGCCAGCTCTCCGGCGGCCAGCAGCAGCGGATTGCCATTGCCAGGGCCATTGCCGTGAGTTCCGGCCTGCTTTTGCTGGATGAACCCACGTCGGCACTGGACCCGTTCATGACGAGGGAAGTGCTGGACATGCTCCGGGAGCTCGCAAGCGAAAACAGGACGCTTGTCATGGTCACCCATGAAATATCCTTCGCCGCCGCTGTCTGCGACCACATGGTCTACCTTGAGGACGGCCGAATTGTTGAAGCCGGACTCACGGCGGACGTGATTCGGGCCACGGGGCTGGATGCAGGCGGGGGATCCTTTTACAGACGGAAGGATTGAACAATGCAATTGCCTGAAGGCGGCACGCGAATGTCATCTTGAAGGGAGTGGAACAATGGACGCCTCGGTTTTGCTAACTGGCCTGGTTCCGAGTGCGCTGCTTTTGCTGTTGGGATTCCTGATCCGATATCGCAGGATGTATTTCCTGATATCAGGGTACAATACCATGCCTGCCGAGAAACAGAAGAATGTCGACACGGAAGGACTCGGCCGCCTCATGGGCAGCAGCCTGTTTGCAATGGGGGGCCTGATCACTGCGGGCATGACGCTGTTGTCTTTCCGGCTGACGGCTGCCGGGCTGGTTTTCTTGATTTCCATCGTGCCTGTCATTGTCTATTTATTGATTGCCGCACAAAAATTCGATGGCAATGCACACGATGCGTCCGACAAAATGAAGACCGGAAGCAAAATCCTGATCTCCGGCGTCGTCATCCTTCTGATCGCGCTGACCGGGGGGATTGCCTATTCACTGGCATACAACAGCAAACCGGTTGTCGTATTGCTTTCGGACCGGACCATTGAGATAAGGGGAATGTATGGACTCTCGATTGAGCGTTCCGATTTGAAAAGCATAACGCTTCAAGAGGATCTGCCTGCGATGTTGCGGCGGA
>CAZFWQ010000670.1:0-1712 GCA_964522755.1 uncultured Oscillospiraceae bacterium
CCACGAGGCTGATGATGGTTGTCTTTCCGACGCAGGTCGGGCCCACAAGGGCGATCATCTCGCCGGGAGCCGCCTTGAAGCTGACATCGCGCAAAACGGGAGCGGTGGGGATGTAGTGGAATTTCACATGGTCGAAGGTGATTTCCCCGCTGACACGCGACACTTCCAGCGATTCCGGACTGTCCTGGATGTCAGGCTCCGTGTCCAGCACTTCAAACACGCGGTCAGCGCCGGCCATGGACATCTGCAGGTCCTCCGTGACGCGGGCCAGGGAAGAGATGGGCTGGTAAAACAGGCTCAGATACAGCAGGAATCCCACGATGTCTGAAACAGAGATGCGACCCTGCAAAGCGAGCCAGCCGCCGAAGCCGACCACGATGACGGTACCCATCGAGGAGACGGCTTCAACGCTCGGATGGAACACGGCGCTGAGGCGGAGCGCGCGGAGAATGGCCGAGGCATAGGAGTCCGCACGCTTTTTCACGCGCTTTTTCTCCGTTGTCTGCTGATTGAAAACCTGGATTTCCTTCATACCGGAAAGATTGTCCTGCAAGGTGGAGTTCAGGTCGGCGAGGGTTTTCTGCGCCTCGCTGAAATTCGGACGGATTTTGTGTGAGAAAATCCAGCCGCCGATGACGAGGAAGGGGACGGGGATGAGCGTCAGCAGCGCCAGCGTTGTGTTCATGCTGAAAAGTATGACCGTAACGCCAGCGAGGATTAGCACGTTTGTGACCATGTCCGGCACGGAGTGGGCGATAAGGGCTTCGAAGGTAGCCGTGTCGTTGGTGGTGCGGGACATGAGCTGCCCTGTCTGCTTGTCCTGGTAGTAACGCAGCGAGAGTTTCTGCAGATGCCCGTAGACCACGACCCTCATGTCTGCGACCAGGCTCCAGGCGGCCTTGTGGCTAAGGTAATTGTTAAGGTACCGGAATAGAATCTTCACTAGGTTGGTAACCAGCAGGATGCCGGAAATAACCAGGATTTGCCGCATTGAAGTGCTGTCGAGCGTATTTGTCAGGATGGCGACAAGGTCTTTTATCAGCCAGGGTCCGAGCAGGTTCAGCCCCGTGATGGCCAGCAGGCTGAGGCCGGATATGATGAGAAGGCCCCAGTATGGGCGGGCGTATTTGACAAGGCGGGCAAGATTCTTCATATGGCTGCATTCCTTCCGGTGAATTCACATTCGGATCAAAAAGTGATCAAGGACTTCACTGGCAAGCCGCATAGCCGGGAACGGCCGCCAAGGAACGACAGTTCGATGAAAAAAAGGATGCCGGCAATCACGCCGTCCAGCTGCTGCACCAGGCGGATGTTTGCCTCCGTGGTGCCTCCCGTGGCGAGCAGGTCATCCACGATCAACACCCGCTGCCCGGGCTTTATGGCGTCCCTATGCATTTCAAGCATGTCGGTGCCATATTCAAGCGAATATTCCACACGAATGACTTCGGCAGGAAGCTTGCCTTTTTTCCTAATCGGCACGAAACCCTTGCCATATTGATAAGCCAGCGGCATGCCGAAGATGAATCCCCGGGACTCCGGCCCGACAATCAGGTCGAAGTCTTCGAATTCCTGCATCTTCCGACCCATCTCATCCAGACAGAACTTCAAAGCCGCGGGATCCTTAAGGACCGTCGTGATGTCGATGAAATCTATCCCCGGCCTTGGGAAATCCGGCACGTGCCGGAGGATTTGCTTGAGGTCCATCTGGTTTT
>CAZFWQ010000671.1:0-1424 GCA_964522755.1 uncultured Oscillospiraceae bacterium
TAGGCTGCAGAGGGTTGGTGTATGGCAAAACTTGCATGCCCAATCGCTCCACGTCCGCATCCGCCGATATGATGGTCTGGGTGGCTGCAATTGAAATCGGATATCGGGAAGTGATGTTTTTCGGGAATAGTCCTTTTCCACGATTAACAGGAGCGATAAATGTGAAATTTTCTTCCGTAGTGCCTTGATAATGTGCGCCAAACAGGTTGGAAAGCATAAAGTCACTCTTTCGATCTCCAGAGATATCGGTCAAGGAAGTGAATCGGCTTGCGTAAATCCGTCCCCCACCCTCAACATAGTTGCGGATTGCCAGAACTTCCTCTTCGGACATCATCAGCACATCCGGCAGGATGATCACTTTCCATCTGTCCAACTCGTTGATATTCTTGCGAGTGATGACACCAAAGGGGATGTGGTTTTTAATCATGGCCCGTGATGCACCCATCATGGCGGCGAGATGGTCAGACTCGACCTGCTTGATTTTATCAACCGGCATTTTGCTTTCATCAAAACTGAATTTTGATTCTGTGGAAAGATATACCGCTACATCCTGAATCAGCTTTCCACCTGCGTACTTCTCATATTCCTGTGTTTTCTCGAAAACACGGCCCATGGTTTCATAGACAAATGGATTCAACGTGCCAATCGGATCAATGGCATCGATGAAAATAAATGCGCCCCCATTGCTGATGGCCATGAATGTCTTGGCCATCAGCATGGATTCTGTCTTGAGTGTAGTGTGGTCACTCAGGCTTTCATTGGAACAAGCTTCAAACCCAAACGGAAGACTGGGTGTCAGGTTGTGAAACAGTTTGCAGGCCATGGATCCCTGCACGTATCCGCCGTAAAAATCGCCTTGCAGAAAATCATTCTGGTAGCTCAGTTCCACTGGAACACCAAGTCCCCAGGGAGCATTGAATGTAGATGACTGATGTTCCACAGAAACATCGGGCTTGATACGGCGCACTTCATTGGTGACGGATGCTGCAAATTCAACAAGCCAGCGTTCCCTGCAACGTTGAAAAGCCACCCATTGCCTGTCCGTCCAGTCAACGACCACCGGCAGTTCCCCACCGACTTCCTTCATGAACCGATCCTTGCAATTCGGGCAATAACAAACTCCAGGCCAGAAGGTCATGTCATAGCGAAGACCTTCGAACTCATAATTGGCACAGAGTTCCCTGGTCATTCCAAGCACATACGCCAGATAGCCGGGTGAATTGGGACAACAGACTCCATATCGGCCTTTGCCGGCAAAACCGGTACCATCACTGCGCAGGATGCGCCAGTCCGGGTTTTCATCATAGGCGTGCGTATCGAAAATCAGGCTGAAATATGCGACAACATTGATACCGGCAGCATGGCAACGATCATTGACCTCTTTGAAGATATCCCTGCCATGCAGATTCGGATGCATTTTACCC
>CAZFWQ010000671.1:1434-1708 GCA_964522755.1 uncultured Oscillospiraceae bacterium
CCGATTTTCGTTGGAAAATTCGTGAGGCCGACATGCGAATGTGTATAGACGACTGCCGATTCCGCCTTCGTTTTCTTCAGCATGTCGACATAAACATCCGCATCGAATTCTGAAAGAAACTCCGGCCTGCAATCCGTAATGTGCATATCGATGACATTCCTGTGAAACGCTTTTTTGTACCAATTCTTGCTCATCCTCATGCTCCTATCGCTTCAGAAAAAACAAAATGGACTCAATCCCAGTCTAACATAATCATCTCGTGCACTTCACTTGT
>CAZFWQ010000672.1:0-1707 GCA_964522755.1 uncultured Oscillospiraceae bacterium
CGGGTTCACATCCTGAAACTCATCCATCATGAGGTGGCGGAAGGAATCCCTTATGGAAAGGCAACTCTCCGGCTTCTCCAGCAGGTCGCAGGCCAGAAGTTCCAGATCGGAAAAGTCAAGCACGTTCTCCCTGTCCTTATATTCCTTGAAACGGTTGTCAAGTTGCTCCAACAGGTCAAGCCCAATTTGCTCAAGGGCTATGGTGCCTTCATTCAATGAGGATTCAGTTATGATAGGTGACAATCCGTTTTGAGCCGATTGTGATTCGATTTGGGCAGACGGCTTCCCGGGATCGGCAGCGGCCACCTGTGCCTGATATTCCGCATACCGGTTCTTTAGATTTTCAACGGTATCTCCTGCGGTTCGCATTGCCTGATACAAGGAGATGACGGCATCCCGCAACAAGGGTCCGGCAAGATTTGCACCATACGCCTTCATGAATGAATAGAGGCGGCCTTCCTGTGACGCGTCATCATGAATTGCCCGGATGGAGGCGTCGGCAAACCGCATCATCAGGACTTTGGCGTCGACTTCCTCCAGTATGGTGAATCCCGGATCAATGCTCATGACCTGAAAATATCGTCGGATCAGTTTGCCCAAAAAGCCATGGATCGTATCGATTCGCGCTTCTGACATGCGAAGCTTGAATCCTGCCAATCGGATGTCATCCTCATATTGCGGCTTTTTCAGCCAAACCGCCAGTTCGCGGCGGATGCGATCCTTCATTTCCGTTGCGGCTTTTCGCGTGAATGTGATGGCTATGATGTCATCAAGGTCCGCATCCGTTTCTTCCAGGAGGATGCGGACAAACCTCTTTGTGAGAACGCGCGTCTTCCCGGAACCGGCACTGGCCCGCAAAGCCGTATTCTCCATGAAATCTAGCGCCTTTGCTTGTTCGACACTTACGCTGAACTTTTCCGCGATGGCTTCCGTGCTGCTCATTTTCCCTCCAGTTTCGCCATCAGGCCGGATTTGCGTGCCATGCGGACTTCATCATGTCTGCAAATGGCCGCGTGCTGGCAATCATACTGCCTTGCGTTTGCCGGGCATGTCAGTGGAAGCCGGAAATCTCCATTTCTGATACGCGATACAACGCCAGCTGCTTCATCTTCCACCCATTCCAGCAGCACATCCATATTCTCTTTCATTAGCACTTGAGGGCGTTTTTTTGGTTCAAATAGCGCGTTTTTCACATCGGAGCGGACAATCCCTTTCCACTCCTGCCTTTCAATGCTGAAATAGAGCAGCGCGAGGCATTCCGGCTTCTTCAATCCGAACCTTTCCATCAGCATGGATTGCAGGGCGGTTCGATACAAGGGGAGCTGGAAATCTTCTCCCATCACGATATCCTTCAATTCCTTCAGGTTTTTTTTCTTATAGTCATACAGGATATGGCGGCCGGTGAACTGATGGTTGCCACCCACTTCCAGGTCGACCCGGTCGACAATCCCCTTCAGTCTGATCCCTGAGCCAAAAGACAGTTCGAAGGGCTGTTCCAATAGAACCGGTATCAGGTGGTTGCCTGTGGCCTGCCGGAATCTTGACAGATTGGCTGCATCGAGCTGCAGGAACCGCGCAAGGATTTCCAGCAGCGACAATTTTCGAAACTTGGCGACCAAAGGGGGCAATCGGGAAAAATCCAGTTTTCCCACAAGGTCTTCGAATATGGACTCCAATCTTTGACCGTCGAACTGTTCCGCGGGATAT
>CAZFWQ010000673.1:0-1707 GCA_964522755.1 uncultured Oscillospiraceae bacterium
GATTCGTCGTCGGCCCTCTGGATCGTGGATATGGAATCACGTTGGGCAACTCCCTGCGTCGGGTCCTCCTTTCCTCGCTTCCCGGAGCCGCTGTCACGGCAATACGCGTTGAAGGCGTCCTGCATGAATTCTCCACCATCAAAGGCGTGATCGAGGACATGACCGAGATCATCCTGAACGTGAAGGGTATCCGAGCCCGTATGCATGTCGATGGTCCCAAGACGGTCTATATCAGCACCGACGAGGGCCGCAAGGGGGTTGTCACGGCAAGCGACATCGTACGCGATGAGGAAGTCGAGATCATGAATCCCAACCACCCCATCGCCACATTGAACGGCGAAGGGCGCCTCTTCATGGAACTTACGCTCAACAAGGGCCGTGGATACAACATCGCGGAACGCAACAAGTGGCCCAATCAGCCCATCGGCGTCATTCCCATCGATTCCATCTTCACCCCGGTGAAGAAGGTCAACTACACCATCGAGAACACACGCGTCGGCCAGTTCACCGATTACGACAAACTGACCATCGAAGTCTGGACGGACGCCACTCTGGATGCGAACGAAGCGCTGAGCGCCGGTTCCAACATCCTGATCAAGCATCTCTTCCTCTTCACTTCATTGACGGATGACGCGGAACGCATCCTCTTCCCACCTAAAAACCCCTTAAACCCCGGCCCGGGCATTCATGAGACCACGATCGAGGACCTCGACTTTTCCGTCCGCACATACAACTGTCTCAAGAGAGCCGGAATCAATACCGTTGGCGACCTCTTGACGCGGTCCGAGGACGACATGATGAAGGTTCGGAATCTGGGTAAGAAATCCTTGGAAGAAGTCATCATCAAGCTCGAGGATATGGCTCTATCGCTCGCTCCCAGCAGCGCCGAATAGTCGACTCGGGCCACCAACCCAACCGCTTAAGGAGGACATCGCCATGCCCTGGCAGAGAAAGCTCGGACGCCCCACTGACCAACGGACGTCCATCCTTAGGGGGCTCGTTACTGCCCTCATCCTGAACGGCCACGTCGAGACGACCGAAGCGAGAGCCAAGGAAGTCAAGAGGATCGCCGAAAAGCTCATCACCGAAGCCCTCAAACAGAAAGATGCCTTCACGACCAAGCAGATCACCGTTTCCGCTGCGAAACTCGACTCCAAAGGCCGTAAGGTCTTGACGGGCAAGACTTCCAAGAACGGTGCGAAATACGACGTCGTAGAGCGCGAGACCAAGACCGATATCGTACAGGTGGATTCACCGGCGCGCCTCGCGGTTCGCCGCAGCTCCATGAAGTGGCTCATGAAGAGCCATGACGCAGACGGCAAGGCCTTGAATCCAGTCGACAAGCTTTTCAACGACATCGCGCCGAAGTATGTCGGACGTGCGGGAGGTTACTGCCGCATCGTCAAGCTCGGCGCACGCCGCGGTGACGCCACCGAGATGGCTCTCCTCGAACTGATCTGAACAGGATCCTGGAGCGGAACGTCTCCCGGCCGTCGAACGCCGGACGACCCGCAAGCGAGGGGGATGGGCGTACAGGCCTGTCCTCCTTTCCTTATCCGCATCGGTCCATAGCCTGAAGGAGTGCGAATTGCAGGAATTCATCTCGATCCAGAATGCCACATTCGACTACCAGCGCCCTGAACGTCAGGCGGTACGGGCAGTCGACCATGTCGATACGGAAATAGTCGTCGCCCCGGTCGAAGGTGT
>CAZFWQ010000674.1:0-1704 GCA_964522755.1 uncultured Oscillospiraceae bacterium
GAAAAATGCTGCCGATGTCCGTCCTGATAGCCAGCTCGAAACCGTACACCTTCTCCAGGAACTCCCGATGGATGGCGGGCAGAAGGTCAGGGACGGGAGATGCGGCCAATTCGGCTGACGGAAACACCTTCTGGTGGTTCGAGACGTTCATGGTGAACGGCAGGATGTATTTCGACTCGAACAGCGTTCGGTCCGTCGTGTAGAGGATGGCCGGATCGAATTTCAGCACGATGTAGCGGACAAGCGCGTCCGATTCGGCAAATACGGCATGGACTTCGCGACCGTTGATCAGCACCATGTCGCCTGTGCAGAAGTCATATCCCTCGCCGCCAAGGACCGCACGGGCCCGGCCCTCGATCATGTACAGGATTTCGATATAATAATGCCAGTGCGCATGGGCAAGTACACGCCCCGTGCTGGAGGCCTGGATGTTGCAGTGGAACGGGTATTGAATCGTGTTCCCGGAAGCGGGCTGTTCTTCGAAATAGGGTTCCCTTGGAAATTCAAACTGCATGTGCCACCATCCGAATGACAAATTTCCGATATTTTTACGCACCATTATTATATACCGCGATGGGCTTCCGTGTTAAAGTGTTTTTGACATCGGTTCCCGATGTGGCTTGCCGCATGCCGGTTTGCCGCATCGATTCCTGATTTGTCGTGATGAAAGGTCGGGGAACAACTTCTGTTCCTGATTCGTCGGAAGAAAGGCCAGGGATCATCATGGAAAAAATCGGTCTGCAGCTATATTCGGTGAAAGAATTATGCGAGAAGGATTTTCTCGGCACCATAGCGGAAGTGGCGAAGATTGGCTATGACGGCGTAGAATTTGCCGGTTATTTCGGCGCTTCCGCCGCAAAACTGAAGAAAGCGCTTGACGACTGCGGGATGAAAGCCTGTGGAAGCCATATTTCCATCGATGCCCTCGACAAGGATCTTGACGGACAGATTGCCTATTCACTTGAAATCGGTTCCCCGTACGTCATCTGCCCCTACCTCGGGGGGAATTGGGTCGGCAGCGCCGACGCATGGAAGCGCACGGCGGAATATTTCAATGTCATCGGCCGGAAATGTGTTGAGAACGGCCTCCTCTTCGGCTATCACAATCATGATTTCGAGTTCGTGAAGTATGACGGCAGGATGGCCTATGACATCATGCTTGACAATGCGGATCCGAACAACCTCTTCATTGAACTGGACACCTTCTGGGTGGATTACGCCGGAATGGACCTGGCCGGATTCATGGAAAATTACGGAAAACGAATCAAATTGCTTCACATCAAGGACAGGACGAGCCTGGAAGACAAGAGGAACACCGAAATAGGCAAGGGCATCATTGATGTTCCCGCCATCGTGACGGCAGGGAAAAAACTCGGATCGCACTGGTATATCGTGGAACAGGAATACTTTGCAATGGATCAACTCGCATCTGTCGCGCAAAGCCTGCGCTATTTGCGAAGCATCACATGATATGCCATTTGTCCGGATGGTGACGATGAAAGAACGGTTTCGCACAAGGCATGAGCCAAGATTAATATGGCGATATGCCGTACGATGCGATAGAATCATATCGAACAGTATTTTTAAGCCGTCAAGACACGGATGAACAAAAAAAGCATTTTGCAGGAGGCACCACCATGGCGAAAGCAACTGAGAAAACCATCAAGGTCCTTAAGGCTCCCAAGGTTGAAAAGGCATTGAAAA
>CAZFWQ010000675.1:0-997 GCA_964522755.1 uncultured Oscillospiraceae bacterium
GGCCTTCCGAGCCACTTCAAGGGCCGACTTCAATTCCCCCATCTTGTAGGGTTTATGTAAATAGGCCTGAGGTCTCTCAATTTGGATGCCCTGCATTGCCTGCGCCTCGTTGCAACCGCTGGCAATAACCACCGGGATATCAGCGCGTAACGCCCTGAGGGCAGCCAAAGTCTCCCACCCGTCCATTCCGGGCATGGAGAGATCAAGGAGAACGAGGCTGATGGTATCCGTTCTTTTCCGAAAAGCGTCTACCGCCTCGATACCGTCACTGGCCGCAATCACCTCGTAACCCATTTTCTCAAGCTGGGCCCGGGATAGAATCCGAATCATCGGATCATCGTCAACCATGAGCACCAACCCTGCACCGTGACGTTCCGAGGGATGCTGCGACTCCGCCGGATAGGATGCCGGTGTTTCCGGCTCCGATGTCGGGAATATAAGCCGAAAGGTAGTGCCCCGACCCAGATGGCTCTCAACGGCGATTGCTCCCCCATACGAGCGAACAAGTCCCAGTGCCTCGGACATTCCCAGACCGCGACCGGTGAACTTGGTGGTAAAAAACGGCTCAAAAACCCTTTCCTGTGTGGTTGCGTCCATACCACAGCCTGTATCGGAAACCAGAATACTGGCATAGCGCATGGCTTTGGAATTCCAGTCCGAGGGGAAAAACCGCGATGCCACGATCTCACCCTCAGTCATAACTCCGACTGCAACGGTGATGTCCCCTTTACGTTCGCCGATGGCCTCCACTGCGTTTGAAACCAGGTTGCTCAGGATCTGATTGATGTGCACCCCATCCGCCAGAATGATTGGACCCCGGGACGGAAGATCCGCTTTCAGATGAACGTTTTTCGGCATTGATGAGATCAAAAAAGGAAGCAACGTTCTGACGACTTCCACCAGATCGAGTGGTTCGGTTTTCCCTGTCTTTTGACCGAGATAGGCAAGCATCAACTGGCTGATTTCAGATGCCCGTCCAGAGGCCTTCATAGCCTCG
>CAZFWQ010000675.1:1007-1698 GCA_964522755.1 uncultured Oscillospiraceae bacterium
GGCAGATCGTCCAGGGTCATCTCCAGGTTCCCAATCACCACCTGAAGCAGGTTGTTGAAGTTGTGGGCAATGCCGCCTGCCATACGGCTCAGACTTTCCGCTCTCCAGGCATGGTGCTTCTGCTGTTCGATCAGAAAACGATCAGCCTGGATTTGCTTTGCTTCGGTGATGTCCAGGCCAGTTCCCACAAACCGGAGCGGACGGCCCTTGGCATCACGGTGCGTGACTTTGCCCTTGTCCAGAACCCAGACCCACTTGCCGGATTTGGCAAGAAACCGGTATTCAGTCTCGTAATAGGGCGTGTGGCCTTCAAGGTGTGATTGAAGCGTCTCCATGACATGGAACATATCATCCGGATGGATCAGCTTTTCCCGCGTGGCCACATGGGGTTCGATTTCTTCCGGGAAATAGCCCAACATCCCGAGCCATCGCTCGTTGAATCTGACATCTCCGGTCACAACATTCCAGTCCCACATGCCCAAATCCGCACCCATGAGCGCCAACTGGAGCCTTTCTTCGCTCTCGAACAGTCTGTGCTCCGCTCGCACGCGCTCAGCCAGTTCCTCTTGTACCGAGTGGTAGAGCCAGGCATTTTCCAGGGCTGCCGATGTCTGGGCAGCGTAGAGCATGGCTATTTGAATCGTGTCAGGACTGAATGACATTGTCGAAAAGCGCATGGCATACAGCAGAC
>CAZFWQ010000676.1:0-1694 GCA_964522755.1 uncultured Oscillospiraceae bacterium
CCCCGATTAAAATAAGTGTGCATTTCTGTGCTATATTTTGCCACCAGATCACGCAGTTCTTGGGTCAAATTCACATTAACCCGGTGCCGGGTTTCACCATAAAACAGATATCCTTCAGAAATGCTGACGGCAAGCATCTCTTCCAGGCAAATGGCTTGAGCGCACACCTGCGCTTCATCGCTGTGGTCTCTTTTTTCTTTACCGCGTTTATATTCAACCGGTGCAGGGCAATATTTACCCTCATGCCCTGGCAGCGTCACCCCATCCGGTGAAGGTGAAAACTCCACCACATCGCATATCCCATACAGCCCCAGGCGATAGGAAGCAACGGGCATCGACCGGGTGATGATCACCTCTTTCCGAATTTCAGAAAAGAAAGCATCATCCACCCGGTCATGCAATAATTTGCCTTCGA
Source organism: uncultured Oscillospiraceae bacterium (assembly GCA_964522755.1). Classification (GTDB taxonomy): domain Bacteria; phylum Bacillota; class Clostridia; order DSM-8532; family DSM-8532; genus JAEWSN01. Next base: position 416 of record CAZFWQ010000676.1, read on the forward strand.
CAGTGAGTCCATTCTCTTCCCACTGGCGTTCAACATGGATCAGCGCCCACTGCCTCCGGCAAAAACAAAAATGCTGGATGCCCGATAAAGGTAACAGTTCATCGGGCGAGTATTCAGACTTCATACTTTTTCGATCAAAGTCACCCCTGCAGGAACATGATCTTTATCAATTTTCACGACATAATCCGCAAAACTGCGCGGCGGGTTGGTTCCATTCACCCGGGTTACGGTCACTGTTTCAAACAACTTGTGAGATGGGGCATTCCCCAATTCGCTCTCATGCTTGAAAACGATTAACTGCCGCGTCGCCATTTTTCCGCGCGCAGCCGAATGATCATGCTCAAAAAGATTTACCAGCGCTTCCCAGATTAATTCCAGGTCTTCTTCAGAGAAACCGGTGCCTTTGGTTGAATCGTTAGCTAGTTTGGCTGAAACATATCCTTCGACGCGGTATAAACCATAAGGAACAATGTGCTTGCGCCCCATCGTCCTCTCTTTGTCAATGTCCTCAATCCGGGTCACTGTCTGGCGCGTAATGGTCACTTCCTGCTGGATAATCGGATCGACACTGCGTGAGAAATTGATCTGAACGGGACCTCGCACCTGCCCACAATTATCACCGGTCATCATCACTGCACCAAAAGTGCGGACATCAAAATAGTTAGCGCACATCCACCTGCGAGCTTTATTGACATCAACAGACTTAGCTTTTTCACCTGGTTTAAGACTGACGGCTATATAGGCATCCTCGTGGTTTTGGTTTAATGGGATACCTTCCTTGATATAAATTCGGTAGCCTGCGCTGTCACCTTTCTTAAGTTCAATATAGTTGCGGATTTTGCGCTTCAAGCACACATCCGTCACAATGCCATAACCAGTCTCTGGGTCAATCCTCGGCATATTGCCGGCGTCCGGATCGCCATTGGGGTTGCCATTTTCCACATCATACAACATCACAAATTCATAGCGGTTCTTGATCGATTCACTCATTGCATTTGTCCTTTCAATTTTTACTGATTGTCCGATTTTGGTAATTCGTTTTCACTGCCCACGTTTTTGGGGGTGTAAAACGCTGCCCGTTGGTGGTAATAACCTAATACGAAGATACCCTGCTCATCCAGAGTCAATCTCGCCGGGATGGGATTCTTTTCCACGTCGAGTAGATTCAGAATTTCCTGAATACGCCGGTCGCTGGAGCGCCCATACTCTGCTTTAGAGATATGATGCTGCGACAGCCGCAACAGCACTGGAAAAACGCTGGCGGGTGAGGCGCAGGCAG
>CAZFWQ010000677.1:0-1693 GCA_964522755.1 uncultured Oscillospiraceae bacterium
ATAGTATAAATGTCCAGCACCGTGTCTTGTGTCTCAAATACATCGAAATAAAACGTGAAGAATTTCGAATGGTCAGGCTATCTGACTTCGCTAAGGCAATGCTGAAGCATCGTTGTGCGGAGGCAATTGGAAGGAGCATCACCGCAACTCGTCCCGATCCAGAACCCCAGCACATAAACGTCGGAACTGACCGAGCATGTAAAACGGCAAAGACAGAAGCTGAAACGGCCTTGCCTTGCCGCCGGGCAGGCTTGCACGAGCGTCCATAAGGGAAGGAACATCGCTGTTGAATCTCAGTCCGAATCCGCGATTTTTTTCGGAAAGGAAAAGATGCAACGACTTGAGCCTGCCAGTAGTACCGGCCTTGACTTCGACAGGGATCACATTTGAACCGATAGCTGTGAGATAATCCACCTCTGCGCTGGAATTCGGCTTGTCGCGCATCCAGCAGTACAGCTTAGGCTCCTCATAGGAAGTTCCGCTCATGAGCAGGTGCTGTCCGACAAGCTGTTCTGAGACAGCACCTGCATTGGCCAGGGTCAGATCAGACGTCTTGCCGATGTCCAGCACATTGAGTCCGCAGGAACGGCAAAGTAGTCCGACATCGAGAAACAACACTTTGAACGTGCGGTCATCGGCTTCAGCCCCAAGCGGAACCCCGTTCCCATGGCTATGCTTCACCTGATACGCCACACGGGCCAGGCAGAGAAGTTGTAGAGCCGCACCGAGTTCCCTGGCACGTTCTTCCGGATCCACATGGCTGAACATGAACTTGCGGCCGACGAGCTGGGGAATCTTGCTGAAGACCTTCTCGACCCTCTGATGCCTGACCTTTGATGCATATTTTGAAAAATCATCCCGATAGGTGGATAAAATGCTCTGCTGGACCTGTTCGCATTCCTGATAGGAACCGTTCCTCGCAAAAGCCGCCACTGCTTCCGGCATTCCGCCCACGACACAGTATTGGCGAACCAAGTCCAGCAGTTCCCGGTGCAGTCCGTCCGGAATGACTTCAGTCAATGTGAAACGCATCAGCCACTGTCGCAATTTCTCGCGGCCGAGAGCCAGCAGGAATTCCTCGAAGTTCATTGGACCAAGATGCAAGTATTCAATCCGTCCTACCGGCATGGAGAACGAGTGTTCCAAAAGAACAAATTCCAGCAGTGAACCCGCTGCAATTACGTGCAGTTCCGGCATATCTTCATGGAAATATCTCAGGGCGGCAAAAACCTCAGGCGCCGCCTGTATCTCGTCTAGGAAGAGCAGTGTCTTCCCCGGTTCAATCGGCACATTGAAGCGGGCCTCCAGCAATGGCAGTATGTTTCGCGGTGTCTTGGAGGTGAAAAGGGATGCTGCGTCCGGCATGCGCTCGAAATTGATTTCGACCAGGTTCGCAAAGTCTTCAGATGCCATCAGACGCACTAGAAAGGATTTTCCGACCTGTCTGGCCCCCCTAATAACCAGTGGTTTGCGGGTCGCACGGTCTTTCCATTCCTTCAGGTAATCCAAACTCATTCTGTACATGCGTTAACTCCATCTATGGCTTTTATTACCTTTTATAATATCCTTGTTTTGGATATTTTACAAGGTGATTATCGCCATTATTGCAAAATTCATCTATCTTCGCGCTCTCTGCTATTAGCCTGATTAATTCATGCGGCATGGCCGCCAATGAATAAATCACTTCTGCCCA
>CAZFWQ010000678.1:0-1689 GCA_964522755.1 uncultured Oscillospiraceae bacterium
CCCCTGCCATCCTTGAAAAGCTCTGGGTAACTCAGGAAGATGATACCTTTCAAACTGGCCGGAGTAAATGACAGCGTGGAAACGTTCCATGTCGTGGAAGCCGAAGTAGTGACGCTTGCTTTCAACATCGGGAATTCAGCACCCCAAGGCGCGCCATCAGGCATTTTTGCCGTTGCAATCAACTCCGGGATATACGTGCTCCAGTAGCTCTTCCAGTCCGAGACATACCGCCGGACATTGGCATCATAAAGCTCATTGCCAGGCTGAATACTGGCCAGCTGTTTGTAATCATCCATCAGACCGTTAACCTGCTTGAGAGCTTCAACGGGCATCCAGTCTTTGAGCGGAGGATTATCGCCTTTTACCTGCATGAAAATAATGCCGACCGGCCGTTTCGTCTTTGCCGCGATGGCATGCCCCAGGATTCCGGGCACACCGCTTGCATCTTCCCAAATCGAAGAGAAATGAGTTTCGCTCTTTGTAGAGGTAGAAACCGTGTAGCGAGATGGAATTTCCTTGGCGGAACGTTTCGACTTATTCAACATCATCCGCACAATCTGGCCTGAAGGCGCTGCCTCGGGAATCACTGATTTTGTCTGTTTCTGTTTCTCCCTGCTCGGAGCCGCCACATAAAACACATCACCATAAACGATGTTCGGGCAGACTCTGTCGTGTACCACCTCTCCATCCACGGTGAATGCCACCTTGAGCGTATATGAGCCACTGCCGGCTTTCATGGGCGGCAACACAACCTGCCATTCCCGCATTTCGGGAGTTACTTCAATGGTCTTCTTGATGTCAGCAAATTCAAAGATCACCTTGCAAACACCTTGTTCCGGTTCCTCCTGCAAAAGACCGTTCTTTCGAACCGCACCCCAGATGGTTACAGGCACATCCGCCTGGAAAACGGCATCTTCTCTGAACTGTCCGCTCAAAAGCGGCAGGTTGCGGAACTGAAGTTTTTTGTTCTCTGAATCGTGGATTTTATCTTTCTCACCGGTGATCTTCAACACGGAACCGGGCCAGTCCTTGCTGGTCACCAGCTTGTTGTCATAATAGATGAACGGCGCAGTTGGCAGAAGCGCTCGATTGTACAGGTTGGGCTGCCAGGCCACGCCGCCGGTTGCATAAGAAATACCGCGTGGCTTCGGAACGGCCGGAGAAGTGACAATCACCTTCTCACCGTTAATCTTCATGCCAGCAGGATGCCAAACCCGATCTTCGCCGGCAAGGTAGAAGAGCTTTACTTTGTCGTCCCCGTTCTCAATGACTGTCGGTTCAGCCATTCCCCCTCTCCTCGTTCCGGTCTCGGCAACCACAAGGCTGCCCTCTGCGTGTTCGAACTCCACGATCACCGCGGCGCCATCAACCTTGTAAGACTTGAACATCGGACCATTGACAACAAGATCCGCAGCCTTTTGTCCGTTTTTCAGTACGGTCGCAGGATATTGTTTTTTCGGCCATATTCGCAAAACGAAGCCCGGGCAAGGCTTTATTCTTGTAATGAATTTCTCCGCCTATATCCATCTGGATGACCATATCCGCATTGGGAATATCCCGTGCCAGCCACGTACCTAGGCGCATTTCCGCCACCGGCGCGAGGCTGGGACGCAGATCGCCATCGCCAGGAGTGTAGAACTGGTGGAAATAGACCGGCAGATCGGGCCGATTCCACTCCTTGCGCCAACC
>CAZFWQ010000679.1:0-1689 GCA_964522755.1 uncultured Oscillospiraceae bacterium
AGCGCTTCATTGTGCGTCAGGATCAACCGCCCTGCGAACAAGACGAAGTTGGATGCCGCGACGTCCATCAGGTATAGGTTGCCCCTCTTCAATCCTTCATTGTAGTACCATTTCCATGCTTCCAGCTGCGCGCGAAACCTTTCGATGTTTTCCCTCTTTTTTTCAACAGGATACCTTGATGCATCAGCGATCAATTGTTCCAGTCCGCATATCCTGGCGTAGGAAACGAATGCATTCTTGAACGCGAATTTCGCCGGTTCCGTACCGCAGTGCGCCACTTTTTCAATATAGGCGGCCGAAGTGTATTTGCCGTCCACATAGCCGCCCTCATATGGGGTGGCCTCGGTTTCATAGTATCCGATTTCACCTGATTTCAAAGCTTTTTCATAGTCTTCATCCGACAGGACAAGCATCAGGTCTAGATCGGATGTTTTTTCTTCGAATCCGTATGCGACGGATCCCGCGACGATGATGCCCAGGATGTCCTCCCTGGTTTTGAGCTTGCACGTAATTGTTTCTATGGCATCCTTGTGATGCTGATACATGGGGTGAAATCCTCCCGTGTTGCATATTGCGTCTTTGATGGCATAATATAGATAACCGGTGGTTCGTGTCAAGAGAATGGGACCGGTCCGATGATGAACTGTTCCAATTGAACCGATCCGCACGAGCCGATCCGATTGAACCGGTCCAAATGAAACAGGCAGGTTATGAACCGGCAGTAACATCTTCATCAGGAGGCCGCATGATCAAAGTGGATGTGATTACAGGATTTCTTGGGTCTGGAAAAACAACCTTTATCCGAAACCTTATGAAGAGCAAGGCCTGGGCTGATGAGAAATGGGCCGTCGTGGTGAATGAATTCGGAAAAGTGGGGATTGACGGGAGTTTTCTGGAATCCGTATCCGATGTTTCAGTTGTGGAAATATCAAACGGGTGCTTGTGCTGCACGCTCAAGGGCGACTTCCTGGAGGCGCTGCGGAAACTGGCGGTCGAACACAAACCGGACCGAATCCTGATTGAACCATCCGGCATCTTCGTGCTGGCGGATTTGTCCGATCTCTTCGAACAGCCGGTTTTATCCGATGTCTGCCGGCTTCACGCGGTGGTTGCCATCGTTGACCCGCGGCAGTTCCTGTCCCAAAGGATGAAATACAACAACTGCCTCGAAAGCCAGATACGGCATGCGTCGATCCTTGTCCTGAGCAAAATTGAAGAATGCGGGGAACAGATTGCCTTCCAGGCTCTGGAAGGGTTGAAGGCCCTGAATGGCGAGGCCGTCCTGCTTGCCGAACCCTGGGAGGATTTTGATTTTCCATGGTTCCGCGCGCTTTTGGATGACGCAGTTTACTTGCCGCCCACCTCTCCTGCAGGAAGCGAAAAAAATGCGACGCCTCCACATGGCGATGAGATTGACATCCAGTCTTTCGGATTGACGAATGTGCGTGATTATACTGCTTCACAGTTTCATGTCATGCTGGACGGCATGAGGCGTGGACTATATGGCGAAGTGTTGCGGGTGAAAGGTTATCTGCGCATCGACGGCGTCATGCGGGAAGTGAACTATTCAGAGGGTGATGATCCGGCAAAAGAATCATCTCACCCATTAAGGGCGATTCTTCCCGGAGCGGTCCCCGTTGAACCAAAGACGGTCCCCGCAGAACCAATGACGGTCCCCGCAGAACCAAT
>CAZFWQ010000680.1:0-1686 GCA_964522755.1 uncultured Oscillospiraceae bacterium
GTGTGGTGCGCAGCCAGGAAGGCCGTGTTGAGGTTGACCCGACCGGCCGCATGAATGGACGCGGCGCCTATCTTTGCAAAGATGCGGCTTGTTTTGAGAAAGCACGCAAGGCCCGGGCCCTGTCCCGGGAATTCTCAATGGAGATATCCGATGAACTGTACCGGGAAATAGCCGTCCATATGGAGGAACATGTCGGAAAGTAAAACATACGGTTGGGTGGGACTTGCCCGCAAGGCGGGAAAAATCGTCGCAGGCGACGCGTTGTGCGAAGATGCGCTGGCACGCCGCAGGGCGTATATGATCATCGTGGCGTCGGATGCCGGTGCCAATACGCGTGAACGGTTTACCGCCTTGTGTGAAAAGGCCGGGGTGGACCTGGTCCTGTTCGGCACAAGATCGGAATTGGGACAAAGGCTTGGACGGGACGCCTATGCGGTGGTCGCGGTCCTGAATCGCTCCTTTGCGGGTCAAATCCGCAAGAGCATGGACATCGGAATTGGGGATGGCAAAAAATCACACGGGGGTGACATAGTTGAGTAAAAAAATTCATGAGCTTGCCAAGGAATTGAATGTGACCAGTAAGCGTCTCATGGAGAAGCTTGAGGAAGTCGGCATTCATCCGAAGAGCCACATGAGCACGCTGGAGGATGACGAACTCGCCAAGCTGTACAAGCATATCGGCGTGGTGAAGAGGTCCGATCGCGACAATGCGCAGGCTCAACCGAATTCGGAAGGCAGGCATGAATTGTCCGATGCGGAGAAAAAGCGGAATGCCCCCCGGATAATCCGGAAAACCGAGGTAGTGGTCCGTGATACGGAAGACTACTCAAGGTCTCAGGCGGATCTCCGCAGGCAGGCGCCGCAGCAGCCTGACCGCAAGGCTTTTGTCAGGACGTCCAATTCCAACGACGGACTGATGGCCGGTTATGTGCGCGGCATCATCCCCCCTTCGGAACCTGCGCTCCGGAAGCGCCCGAAACCGATGGACGAGGATATCCAGGCAACCGCCGTTGAAAAACCGGCGGAGCCGGCGGACCACGCCGAGCCGATCAGGCTGGCGGATCGCCCCGCCAAACCCGTGGATGACATCCTGGGCGTCAAGAAAATCAGCCGGGAAGAGCGGGATGAGCGTGTCCACGCCGAAACCGCCCGCGAATTGCGCCATGAAGCCGAGTATGCTTCCGCCAGGGATCAGCAGCGTTCACCCGAACCTGCGGCAGCCCCAGCTGAAAGGCTGGCGATGCCCGCACAGGCCGGCAACGGTCCGTCTGCCGATTCAACTGACAGGGTGCATGCGAATCCGGTTCCCGACGAAGTGTCTGCACAGGATTCCCCCAGGGGAACTGGGCACCGGCCTTCATCCGCCAAGGAGCACACCCCCGTACAGGCTGAACAGGCCGCGGTCCAGGCCGGACACGAGGAAATGCAGGCGGGTCATGCCACGGTCCATGCCAGGCGTTCCGCAGCGCATGCGGACCATGCGCCGGTCCAGGCTGCGAGCATCCCCAATCAGGCTGAACCAGCCGTTGCCCGCGCGGAACAAGTCCCGGCGCAGGCAGGTGGCAGTCCTTCTTCCTCCGGTCAGGATGCGGTTCAATCCGAACGCACCCCGATCCATGCCGAACACGTCACGGATCAGCCGAAGAGCGTCACGGAACAGCCGGGGCGCGCTCCGGAAGCAGCAGA
>CAZFWQ010000681.1:0-306 GCA_964522755.1 uncultured Oscillospiraceae bacterium
GCAAGCTCCGATAGTTTTTTCCCTGCATTTGCCACAATTGTGTCGAGCAGGGATATATAATCCGCAGCAATCTTTGCTATCGTTTCAGGTTTCCACAATTCCGAACGGTACTGGATCAGACCTACCATTCCCTCGGGTCGTTCCTGAATTTCCAGGGACAAATCGCGAATTCCCGCGCCGTTATACACTTCCATCCAACTGATGCTCCATCTGGGGTCAATGGCCGGCATGTGGGAATCATACACAAAAACGGCCTGAAATGCACGGTCTTCGCCTGCGAACAATTGGGGTTTCACTTCCTTCATC
>CAZFWQ010000681.1:316-1681 GCA_964522755.1 uncultured Oscillospiraceae bacterium
ATCAATTTCGGAAATGGAAGCTCATGATGGCCATAGGCATCGAGCGTCGTCTCCCGAACACGTTTAAGCAACTCCCTGAAATTCGGATCTCCATCCAGTTTGGTGGAAATCGGCAGGAAATTCACAAAAAGTCCCAGCAATTTTTTGAACTCTTCGCGGTGCAAACCCGTTGCAAAGGTCATGATCGGGATTTCAGATTGCGCACAGTTCTGAAACAGCAGCGCCTGATAGGCTGCAAGCAGCGTCATGAACATGGTAACGCCTTCGCGCATCGAAACTGCCTTCAGTTTGTCTGACAAAGGTTTCCCGATGGCCATAAAATGGCGCGCCGTCTGAAAGGTTGGCTGGGCAGGACGTGGATAATCATAGGGCAATTGAAGCGGCACAAGGTCGGCCAGCTTCTGCTTCCAGTAGGCAAGATGGGGTTCCAGAACATTGTCCTGAAGGTATTCACGCTCCCATATTGCATAGTCCGCATATTGAACTGTCAGCTCCGGGAGGGGCGAAGGCTTGCCCTTCTGGAAAGCATCATACAGAACAAGCAGCTCCCGGAAGAGCGCCTGGTGGATGGAATAGCCGTCGCAAATATGGTGATGCAGCGTAATCAGCAACCGGTCATCTTTTTCTTTCATCCGGATCAGCATGGCGCGCAACAGTGGACCTTTTTCAAGATCGAAAAGGATCCTTGCCTCCCCGGTCGCCACCCGCAGAGCCTCCGCTTCCCGCTCACTGTCGGAAATGTGTTTCAGATCAACCACCTTTACCTTTATGGAGAGCGATGAATGAATGACCTGGGCCGGCTTTCCGTCCACCACGGAGAAGGTGGTTCTGGCTACTTCATGGCGTCTGACAAACTCGTCAAGCGATCGCTCAAGGGCGGTCACATCGATCGTCCCGTCGAAATGAAGCATCATCGGAACATTGAGGAAAGTACAGGTCGGCGAAAGTTGAAGCCGCAGGAAGTTCCCCTCCTGGGAAAAAGAGAGGGGCATGCTGCTCTTGCGAGGATACGGCTGTATCGGCGGCGCTTTGACGTCCCCGCCTTCCTGGCGGAATAACTCGATCTCGTGGGCCAGTCCGGCAATGGTCGGCGCCTTGAACAGGATGTGCAGGGGAAGCTCTGCCTGAAATGCCTCCCGAACACGATTCATCAGTTTGGCCGCCAGCAGTGAATGGCCCCCCACCCTGAAAAAGTTTTCCTGTGTGCCCACATTTTCGAGGCCCAGCAGTTCGCTCCAGATGACGGACAGGAGATCTTCAACGGGCGTCTCTGGCGCGGTATAGGTCGCACCGGAATCGATGTCTGTCTGGTTTGGGGCAGGCAGCGCTTTGGTGTCCACCTTGCCATTGGGGGTAAGCGGCAAC
>CAZFWQ010000682.1:0-558 GCA_964522755.1 uncultured Oscillospiraceae bacterium
CCCTTTCCTGATGGCCTCATTAAAAGCAGCTGCAATCTTTGTCCGGCCTTCGCAGTCGGCATAAAGGATGCGCGCCTGGGAGCCCACAACCAGCTTGTTTTTACCGGCTTCCCGAATCCAGTGAATGTTGTCGCGCATCTGCATCTCGGTTTCCTTTGGCGATGTAGCCGCGATTTCCTCCAGCACAGCAGCTGCAATCTCATCTGAAATGGCCAGGTCTTCCGCCTTTCCGGAAGTACAAACCCACCGAAACGGGCCAAAGCCGTAATCAAAGAAAAGCGGGCCCATGATATCCTGAACGTATGACGGATACAGGAAGTTTCCATCGGGATTCAGCACATCTGCGCCGGCCCGTGAAGCCTCCAGCAGGAAAGCATTGCCATAATCCCAGAAATACATGCCATTTTCGGCCATTATGTTGATCGCATCCACCTGGCGGCAAAGCGAATCTTCTACAGCGGTCCTGAATTTCGCAGGATCCTTCACCATCATTTCATTCGATTCCTCAAAAGTGAGCCCTGCCGGATAATAACCTCCCGACCATGGATTGTGCAATGA
>CAZFWQ010000682.1:568-1681 GCA_964522755.1 uncultured Oscillospiraceae bacterium
CAGAGCCCAGTTCAATCTGCAATTTATGGGCAGCAAAATACTCCCATAAATCAACCACATTTCCCTGGAAGGCCAGAGAAACCGCTTCCCTGTTGCAAACAGCCTGCATCATCCGGCGAACCAGTTCATCGAGGTCGGTGAACACTTCGTCGACCCACCCCTGCTCATGACGTTTTTGAACAACCCTCGGATTGATTTCTGCAACAACCGCAATGGCGCCGGCAATGACAGCTGCTTTTGCCTGTGCCCCCGACATGCCTCCAAGCCCGGAAGTCACAAATACGGTTCCGCCAATGGCGTCGGCGCTTACCTTGCGGGCTGCATTCAGTATGGTGATGGTGGTGCCGTGTACGATGCCTTGCGGACCGATATACATATACGACCCTGCGGTCATCTGCCCGTATTGCGTAACCCCCAGTGCATTAAACCGTTCCCAGTCATCGGGCCTGGAATAGTTGGGGATCATCATGCCATTCGACACAACCACGCGCGGGGCATCCCTGTGTGACGGGAAAAGCCCCATGGGATGGCCTGAATACATCACAAGTGTTTGCTCATCGGTCATGGTGGCCAGGTACTGCATGGTAAGCAGGTATTGCGCCCAGTTCTGGAAGACAGCCCCATTTCCTCCGTAGGTGATCAGTTCGTGGGGATGCTGAGCCACTGCCGGATCAAGATTGTTCTGTATCATCAGCATGATGGCGGCAGCCTGGATCGACCGGCAGGGATAGTCGTAGATGCTGCGGGCATGCATCGCATAGGCGGGGCGGAACCGGTACATGTATATGCGTCCGTATTTTTTCAGTTACCCTGCGAATTCAGGAGCCAGGACAGCATGATGCTTCGGATCAAAATACCTTAATGCATTGCGCAATGCAAGTTTTTTTTCTTCCGCCAACAGGATATCCTTTCGAACGGGTGCATGGTTGGCACTGAGGTCAAATGGTTGCAATGCAGGCAATTCAGCAGGAATACCTGCCAGGATGATATCTTTAAAATCGGTTGTTTCCATAGAAAAAGGTTGAATGAACAAACAAAAGTAGGAAAAATTCCGGTCACGCGTCGCGCGTCACGCTTCACGTCAAATACGCTCTTCAACAGGCTTCAGTATCT
>CAZFWQ010000683.1:0-1676 GCA_964522755.1 uncultured Oscillospiraceae bacterium
GTGCTATAGCCTAAGGTGTGATCTAGCTGGTGAAGCACCTCACTTGCTGGCAGCCTGTCGACAACATCAGCGAGCCAGTGGCACAGTGTCATGATCTGCTCAGCCCCTGCCTGTAGATGGACAGCAAGCGGTTGTTGACACATAAGCTGCAAGCTGTGCGATAAGCCGAGTTGATTCTGAATAATCGTATCACTGACCGCTTTCGCAAACGTTCGGGTGAGGTAGCGCATCGGGTGCTGATAACAACTCAGCCAAGCTTGCGCGAGTTGCTTGGCGTCATCGGGCGTTAATGCGGCGTGTCGTTCGAAGAGGCCAATCTGTAAATAGGCGCGTAAGGGTGCGATCTCAGGTCGATGGTAGAATGCCGGACGTCCGTCAAGGTGTATCGGAATCTCGTGATCCAGCAAGGTCTGCTCAAGTATTGGGCTTTGTACATTCAGCCGAAGCAGCAGGGCATATTCCGTATACCGCCGGTGTTGCTCACGAACACCGCGAGCAATTTCCTTGGCGATGCCTGACGCCATCTTCAGCGAGGAATCATAGCGGTACAGCCGGGTGACGCCATCATACCCATGAGTCGGACGCATCTGTTTCGGTTCACGCCGCTGATTTTGGCGGATCAGCATATTGGCGATGGCAATGTGGTTGCCCCGACAGCGGAAGTTCTCTTCCATCACAAATTTGGTTGCCCCGTAGCGTTCAGCAAATTGGAGGATGAAGTCTTGCGATGCCCCCCGCCATGTATAGATCGTCTGGTCGTCATCACCGATGGCCATATAATTCCGGTGCGACTGGGTGAGGATATCCAGTAACGCATGCTGAACACGGTTGACATCCTGATACTCATCGACCAGAACACACTGATACTGTGACTGCATGAGTGCCCGGAGTTCAGGAATACTGCTTAATAGTTCCCACCCCATCACGACTTGGTCATCAAAGGTGATCTCGGAACGGCTGCCACGAATCTCTTCGTATAGGCTATATAGCGGTAAGTACCAGGGCTTTTCTTTCGGAGCGACGGCAATCCCTACTGACGATGCCTGATCGGGAAGGTTGGCCGGCAATGATATGTATTGCAGATTACTCTTGCAGGTACTAACAAAGTCGAGGAAATCATCAGCATCCAGATCGTCGAGCTCCTCGCGAAAGCTGTCCCAGGTTTTTCGTGCCTGTATGCGGGCTTGTTCGAGTAATTGGCGCTGAAGGTTCCCGAGCTCGGATGAATGTGTTTTCCACCTCGCCGGAACCCAAGCATGGTCTTGTGCTGTCCGAATGGTCTGCAGTCCCAGTTGATGGAGTGTTAAGACTTGCACAAGGCGGCACTGTGGCCACTGATGCAGGCGAGTGCGCACTTGCATAGCCGCTGCACGATTGTAAGCAAGTGCGAGAATCTGCTCTGGTGGGAAGACATGGTCACTCACCAGACGTTCAATGCGATGCACCATGGCAGTCGTTTTGCCTGATCCTGCGACCGCAAACACCAACGCCGGTCCATTATTATGCTGCACAATAGCATGTTGCTCATCTGTTAATTGCAGTGGCATGGGGAAGGTGTCTCTCCTGTACGTGCTGACGGCATTGCCCCCTTATGATATTGCAAAAAAGTCCGGATCATGGGCAAAGATTCCTTCGGCACAATACGGACATTTGCGGCCATCCAAATGGAAGGTGTC
>CAZFWQ010000684.1:0-1662 GCA_964522755.1 uncultured Oscillospiraceae bacterium
GGTTTGGCCGGAAGGCTCGAATATGCTTCATGGCATTGCGCCTTGCCCATGGCTGAACATTTTCCGTGGGCGGTATCCTACGCCCATCTGACGCTCGAAGATCTTGCCTACCATCATCTGATGACTCTTTCCACCGCCATCGGACCTCTTTCGGGAAAGCTTTATGCGAGCAGCTTTTCACCGGACTGGTCGCCGAAAGGGGAAAAGGGATATTGTACGATTTTGGGTAGAATGGATGATGGTCTTGTACTCCAATATGAAACCCGGTGGGGCACCGTGGTGAAAAATGGGAACTTCTTTGGGGAATGGACGCTGGAAGGCGAAAAAGGGTTGCTGTGGACAGATGGTGATTGCGCCATGTTTTCGGACAGGGCTGGAAATGCAGTGTCCCTGACAGTTCCAGCACCAAGGTACGTTGGTTGGAGCGGCATCGTTGATCATTTCTGTGAACAACTTATGGGCATTGGAAATTCACAAGCCGGTATGTTGATGGATTACAGCCAGTTTGAAGGGGTTCTCGGGCTGATCCGTGCAGGGGTAGCATCGGCAGAGGGGAATTCGGCCATCTGTTTTCCTTGACAGGCGGTATTCGAAAAGAAACAGGGGGTATGGCAATTGTTCAGTGGAATCTTCACACCAATTATCACGACATTCCATGAGGACGGAATCGATTATGATGCGCAGGCCATATTGGTGGAAAGGCTTATTGCTTCAGGGGTGGATGGAATTCTGTTCTGCGGCAGCATCGGAGAATTCCAGGCCATGACGGTGGCGGAACGGAAGGCATTCTTCAAGTGGGCGGCATCTGCGGTGAACGGACGGGTGAAAGTGCTTGCAGGCACCGGCGGGACGTGTGTGAATGAAGTGATGGACTTGACAGACCATGCATGGCAAGCCGGCTTTGACGGAGCGGTTGTCATATCCCCGTTCTATTTCATGTTGGGCGATGACGATCTGTACAGATTCTATATGTCGGTCGCATCCATCGGACTGCCTGTCATGCTTTACAATTTCCCGGATAGAACGAATGTGTCGCTGTCCGCGAACCTGGTCAGGAAATTGGCGAAAGACTGCCCGGCCATTGTCGGCATCAAGGACACGGTGGACAACATCAGCCATACGCGGGAAATCATAGCCGCCGTGAAACCAGTCAGATCTGATTTTTCCGTACTTTCCGGATTTGATGAATATATGGTTCCGAACCTCATGGCGGGAGGAGACGGCATCCTGACAGGCCTGACCAATGTGGCGCCGGATCTCTTCGTTTCCATGCTGAAGGCCTGGAAACAGGGAGATATCGAAGAATTGCGCAGAGGACAGAAAAGAGTGAACCTTTTGATGCAGCTCTACGGCATCACGCAACCCTTCATTGCCGCCATCAAGTGTGCAGTGGAGATGATTGTGCCCGGAACCCCAACGTGTCTGCGCGCGCCATTCGGAGTAGTTGAGGAACGGCAAAGACAGGCAATCAAGCTATTGCTGGAACAAGCCGGAGTTTTGTAACGGGATGATGAACATCGGGATTCGGAGGATGAAAACATGTTTTATGTGGAAATGCGGCCGAAAGAAATACGGGAGGCCGTGATGCGAAATGTCCCAATCGTCATGTCGGCAGGTGCCGTGGAATACCATGGACCCCACCTGCCGATCGGAACGGATTGG
>CAZFWQ010000685.1:0-1661 GCA_964522755.1 uncultured Oscillospiraceae bacterium
CTCGTTTAGTGCGTGTGAAGCTCGATGGGCACCTTGACTGTTTCCTTCAGTGCCCTGACAAGGTCATATGCCTTGTAGGGAACAAGCAGGCCTGCCATGTCCTTGATGCAGATGGAATCCGCACCCATCTCCTCAAGGTACTTCGCGTCCTTCGTGAACTGTTCCAGGCTATGGAATGCGCTTTCGGTATAGGAGAACGCGACCTGGGCGTGTCCGCCCTCGCGTTTTGTCGCCTTCACGGAATGCTCCACGTTGCGGTAATCGTTGAGGGCGTCGAAAATCCGGATGATGTCGATGCCGTTCGAAATGGATTTCTGCACGAAGTAATCCACGACATCATCGGCATAATGCTTGTATCCGAGCAGGTTCTGACCACGCAGCAGCATCTGCAGCTTCGTGTTTTTCACTTTGGCGCGGATGGTGCGAAGCCGGTCCCACGGATCTTCATTCAGAAAGCGGACACATGCGTCAAAAGTCGCTCCGCCCCAGCACTCAAGTGCATTGAAACCGACATGGTCGAGTTTTTCAAGCATCGGCAGCATTTCCGCCGTGGTCATGCGCGTGGCGATCAAGGATTGGTGGGCGTCACGCAGGACCGTTTCCGTAATCTTTAATCCCATTGGCTCTTGTTCCCTGTCTGGCCGATTCACGAAATCCGGATATTTATGCGCGGCATTCGGAACGCCTCTGAACTCAGTTCATGCTGACCATCAGGTCTCCGGTATTGACTTGCTGATTCTTCGTGACGTTGACCGATGCAATGGTGCCGTCTTGTCCCGACATGATTTCATTTTCCATCTTCATGGCCTCGAGGATGAGCAGGATGGTTCCCTTCTTGACAGCCTGGCCGGGTTCAACAAGCACCTTGATGATGGTGCCGGGCATCGGAGCGATGATTCTCAGAGAGCCGGCCGCACCGCTGACCGGCTTCGGGGCCGGAACAGGCTTAACGGGGGGGGGCTGGGACACGGCAGGGGCTGCAGCCGGGGCCTGTGCGGCCGAAATCGCACTGATGACAGGCATCACGGATATCGCGGCCATCGCGGCCGGGGCGCCTGTTTCTTCAACTTCCACTTCATAAGACTTGCCGTTCACGGTCACATTGAACTTCCTCATATCATTCCATCCTCCATCTGTTGATTCCCGCCCGGTTCCTGATCGTGCCGTGGCCGGGGTCCATGGTCAGGGGCTTCGCCGTCCGGATGCCGGAAGCGTTTACAGCGGAATATTGCCATGTTTCTTCGCCGGACGGGTTTCCCTCTTTCCGGAAAGCATTTCAAGCGCGTTGGCAAGGCGTGCGCGGGTGACCGCCGGCTCGATGACGTCATCAACATACCCGCGGGCGGCTGCGACAAATGGATTGGAAAACTTTTCACGGTATTCTTCAATTTTCTGATGGCGGGTGGCGACGGGATCGGCCGATTCACTGATTTCCTTCTTGAAAATGATGTTGGCCGCGCCATCCGGCCCCATCACGGCAATTTCGGCCGTCGGCAACGCCAGCACCAGGTCCGCTCCGAGGTGCTTGCTGTTCATGGCAATGTACGCACCGCCATAGGCCTTGCGGACGATCACGTTGATTTTGGGCACGGTAGCCTCCGAAGAGTCATAAAGCAGTTTCGCGCCGTGGCGGATGATTCCGCTGTGTTCCTGCTTCAGTC
>CAZFWQ010000686.1:0-1657 GCA_964522755.1 uncultured Oscillospiraceae bacterium
GCGTTTCAGGGTTGTCTTTAGAAGAGACAGCCTTTTTTTGATTTGCCGGAGGACATCGACGTGAATATCAATGATTTGTTGTCGGCGGTCAATCATTTGTATTGCATTCATGCAAATGAAATCGAGCTGCTCCGCGATATGATCGGCAGGGTATATCTCATTCGAAGCCAGGCAAACTGGTGAACTCCATAATACAATGGAGTTTTTTCCAGATGGATTGATAAATAGATCAAAATACGAGTACATTGACGCGTATACTAAATATATGGGAGAAATGAAATTAGAATCTTCATGAATATACGTTTTTGAACGATACAATTGGCTCATGAGGTGGAGAGCGTTGCGCATGAATTCCCAGTCACTGGTTTGGAAGAACTTTTCCTTGAAACCGGAGGTATGCACATGGAAGACTGGAAAGACAAGCCATATGGTGTGGCCCTTGGGGGCGGAGGCGCCAAAGGGTCGTACCAGATTGGCGTCTGGCGGGCCATGAAGGAAACCGGCATCCGGATCGGAGGCCTTGCCGGCACATCGGTCGGCTCACTCAATGCCGCACTGTTCGCCCTTGGCGATCTTGCAGCGGCCGAGTCCATATGGCGCAGCATGCGGATAGAGGAAGTGCTGGGTCTCGATGCGGACCAGTCCGGGGATGAAAGGGATTCCCGTTGGGAAACAAACTGGAGGCTGACCCGCATCATGGCGCGCAACGGAACCTTCAGCATGGATCCCTTGAGAAGGCTTCTGAAAGCGCACATAGACGAATCCCGCATTCGTGCCGCCGGTATCCCGTTCGGGCTCGTGACCTGGTCGATTTCGGCCATGAAGCCAGTCGTGGCATTTCTTGAAGATATTCCGCAAGGACAGCTGCATGATTACCTGCTGGCTTCCTGCGCGCTGCCGGTCTTCGACAACAGGCTGATGGGCGGCGAACGATACTTTGACGGGAGCATCTACAACAACCTGCCGGTTGAACCCCTTTACCGGCGCGGGCTTCGGGATATTCTTTCCATCAGCCTCTCCGCTCCCGGCTATGTCCGGGAATTCGATGCCCCGGACTTTCACCAGGTGCGCATCCGGAATTCAGAACCGCTGGGCGGCCTGCTCCATCTTGATCCGCTATTGTGTGAACGCAATTTTTTTCTCGGATACGCGGATGCAATGAAACGCTTCGGGACTCTTGCCGGTCACCGGTATACCTTTACGGCCCTGACTGAGGAAGAATGCCGGCAGGTCAACCTTCGCTTCGATTTGGATCCCGGCAGCCGCGCAGCCGTGCATGAACTCTCTGAAAGAGCCATCATCAGGCTTATCCATGCCATCAAGGGGGCTTCCTGTTCCGGGGAGACGACCATGGACGGGCTTCGTGAACTGGCGGCTGTGCTTCTGCGGATACCTGTTCATGTCATCCGGGCCCCCGGATCGTTCGAGGGAGAGATTCGGCGCGAATTGAAGCGACTCGGCCAGACGGAGTTCATGAAGCAGCGGGCCCGCAGCCACCTGTCCGTGAAAACGCTGGCAGCCCTGCTGAAGGATTCGGCTGAACAGCCGCAGGCAAGCATGGTCGCGATGCTGTTGGACCACAACCATCATCAGTCTTTTTGGGAAGCGCTGGCTCTTGTGAGACCTGAATGGGTGGCTGCCGCCTGGTACCTGAAAC
>CAZFWQ010000687.1:0-1010 GCA_964522755.1 uncultured Oscillospiraceae bacterium
TTCACGGGCCCGTGACAGGAATGAACGGGCGATGTCAAGATAAATCATATAAGCTTCAATGATCAGATGCTCACGCTCCTTCTTTTTCCGGTCATCCGCAGAAGTGGAATGTTTTAATTTTTGACATTGCCGAAATAGCCCTTTAATCTTTCTGAAGTTCTCCGAATATTTCCTCCAGCCCGGAATTCCAGCCCTTACGCAAAGGTATGCGACCAGGAAAATCACCTTGCGCATCGCGTCCAGGAGCACGTTGATGTCTGTCGGATAATGCACATTGGTTTCATTCACAAACGAGTCGCAACGCGCCCGCAGCTCATTTTTGTTTTTTTTCTTGACCTGCTTGTGCCCCTCCCTGACTGTCAGGGTGCTGATTTTATTCGCAGTTTCTACTTTTAAAAGGGCTACATTGTCCTTGATTGTCTGCAGGGAAAAAACCTGCCCGTCCCATTCGCCGATCCCCATCATCTGCCGTATCGGCCCATGCGTGTTGGCCATGAAATGGATTTTATCCCAGTCCCAATTGCAGTTGGCGCGCAATACAGACAGAACCAGTATTTGCCACAGGGGCATCCCGGGCCGTCCGTTCCGGATATTCTTTGTCGGCACTTCCGTCTCAAGTATGCTGAAGACTTCCTTGCGGGTTTGTGGATTGTCGTACAGGTGTTGCAACCCCATCAGAAGCTGCGGGATCTCATCCCTGCACCGGGCATCCAGCTTGATTGCGGAAATGTCAACCTGTCCGAATTTGATTTGCGCTTCGAAATCAATCACTTTTCTCATATTGAACAACCTTTGAAATATTTATTTGACATTGGCGGCCGGTCTTAAAGACACCGAATTCCTGCCCTTTCCGGCAGTGGCCTCCCTATCAGTCAATTTGGCCAGTTCGAGTGACAGGTCTGCAAGTTCGAGGCACATTTCCTTGAATTTCCGGTAGTTCTCCGTATGGAGTTTGACTTCCTCATATCTCTCGTTGCTCACATATCCGGTGCCGCCTTTTCCCCGATGGG
>CAZFWQ010000687.1:1020-1646 GCA_964522755.1 uncultured Oscillospiraceae bacterium
CAGTAGCTCTTACCCCAGCTTCTGCTTTGCCTGGTCAGTGAACCAGGACGCATATCGCCAAGCCCTGCGATTTACCCCTTCAGTTTCCCGATCTTCCTGCGGATTTCCTTCATCGCTTTCATCTTATCACCATTTCCTTGTTTTGATTTTCCGTGCATGTGTCACCACGGTGACACATGTCACGCGGAAATCAAGCGGAAAATAAATAAAAATGAAAAAAAGATTGGCTCCAATGTGAAACGGTGGAATCGAGACGAGAAACTGCTCAAGGCACGCACGGGGGAGAAGACTTTCAATTCACACGTCCTTTTCAAACGAATCTTTCCGCGTTTTTCGCCGACATGAGTTCCAGCCTTATCCTGAAATATCATCGCAACCCCCTGACTGTCAGCATCTTGCTTCTGGCACGCACACTTGTCCTAAAAGTTTAACCAACATGATTTGGCGTATCCACAGCCAACATTCATCTCCATTTTCTAGTTGCAAATCATTTATATACAGGATATTATATAATTTTCATTCAAGCACTATATAATAAACCATTGCGCAATATGGTGCCATGGTAAATAAGGGTTGCGGGTGCAATGAAAAGTGACTCTGAGATCATAGATCGGGAAAGGATTTGC
>CAZFWQ010000688.1:0-1642 GCA_964522755.1 uncultured Oscillospiraceae bacterium
ACGTGAATGCGGCCTCTGTCGTCGCTGGTGCCACCGTACAAATGCCCTGGTTGCAACCGGACTACCTTGTTCATGCGCATAAACGCCTACCCCCTGTGCGGTTAGCACAATCGGCCAAAACCCTCCATAGCTTGGAGCTTGGCGAAATAATAACCATGGTGGCCGCCGTATGGGGTGGTGATTTCTTTGAAATGAACCCCATTCAGATAAAGGAAGCCTTGGCGGGCTTGCGCCGGCTAAGAGCGTATCAGGGCTTGGCTTCAAAATTGTCCTTTATTTCTGATATCGCTGGGATAGCGAACAGTGATTTGCCCGCAATGTATGCCTTTTTGAAAGACGTCGCGGCCTTGATGCCGGCACTTGGCGCGAAGGATATCGTTTTCCTGGAGACCTTGGTGCAGACCTATCAGCCTGTTTTGGCGGTGATAGGGGTGTCATCAGGTAACCTTCAAACGTTTTCAGCCTTAATATCCGGTTCAGGCAAGGCGGCGGATGTGATCCGTTATATCGAACTGCATGGCCGCCTCTGCCGGTATCCGGATCTTCGCCCGCCATCACGGCAGTCCATTACGGGCTTTTATGACAAGACGCATAAACTCCTCGATCATGAACTGGATGGGCGATTCAAGAATCTCCAAAATCACTCCGGAGATGTGGCAAGGATTCTCATTGCCATTCAGTCGGGCAAGCGAATTTCTGATGAGCAGGCAAAGGCTTTATTCAAGTCATTGGCCTGCATCATTGCCGAACCCGGTTTGATTTCACGGCATTTCCCGATGACGGAAGATCTTGTGGACTACCTGATCATTGATGAAGCATCACAAGTTTCCATCGCGGAATCCATCTCCCTGATGCTCCGCGCCAGACAGACGATTGTCTTTGGGGATGAACTGCAATATGGGGCGGTGGGGGCGGTCAATGTGGCGGAACGCTACGCCTCGCAATATTTCAAGGACATCCTGCGTGACTTTACGCTGGATACCAACCAGGCGATTCCTGATGCCGAGCGGGATCGGATTGCCAGCGAAGTGGCGCGTAATGTAACGGATGAGGATGCGGAATCCGGGGGCACCTACGTCGTGGCGCCTGGCACGAAAGAGTGGCTCAAGACGTTCAGCGTCAGGACGTCAACACTGGCGTTTGCCAAAGCCCTAAAGAATTATTCCGATTCGCTCAATATCCATTTCCGTAGTTTCCCTGAGATCATCAGTTACTCCAACGAGTTCTTCTATCGGCAGAGCCAGATTGACTTGGTTCCCAATCGGATCCGCACGAAACCCATTGGTGAGGTTTTACGGTTCATCCCCGTGGAAACCAAAGGCAACTCGGGCCGGAACGTCAATTTGGATGAGATCGAGGCCGTCAAGGCCGACTTGGAACGGCTCCACGCCAATGGTTACAAAGGAACACTGGGTGTCATCTGCTCATTTAAGGAACAGGCATCACGGATGGAGGAACTCCTCCGCAAAGAATTGCCGTTTTATGCGGAACTCGAACGAGATCACCGCTTCAGTGTCTGGTTTGTGGGCGATGTCCAGGGCGAAGAGCGTGACCTGATCTATTACTCGCTGGTTCAGGACAAGAAGCAGGGGAATGCCGATCTGGTTTCAATCTATCCCAAGGTCGGCGGTACGGCGGACAA
>CAZFWQ010000689.1:0-1633 GCA_964522755.1 uncultured Oscillospiraceae bacterium
CGAAATACAGGGCAAGCTTGGCGGCACATACTTCCATCTCGTTCATCGACGGTTTACACCGTCGGTTCCCTTGTCACTCTTCTTCATGGGATCCAGGATGTCCTCGATGGTCTCCGCAGCGGCCTCGTCGGCTGAATGAAGAGCTCGCGCGTAGTAAGTCAACGTCGTATTGGTATCGGCGTGGCCCAAGCGCCGGGAAACCGTGCTGATATTTACACCATGTGCGATTTGTAGGGTGGCGTTTGTCGCACGCAATGAATGAAGGGTAACTTTCGGGAGGTCTTCATTGCGCTTCATGAATCTAGAGAACCATTTGGTCAGGTCGTCGGGGCTGAAAAAACTCCCATCATCCCTCGTGAAAAGTAGGTCCAGGTCACGCCACATGTCTCCTGCCTTCAGTCTTTCTGAGGCTTGCCATGCTCGATATTCGCGAAGCAAGAGGACCGTTGGTCCGGACATTTTGATCGCACGGATGGATTTTCTGCTTTTCGGTTCCTTCTCAAACAGACCTTTTCCAGGAAGAAATTGTATGGTGCGGCGGATTTCCATGACGTCGTGCTCGAAGTCGATATCTTGCCATTTCAAACCCAAGATTTCACCGCGGCGCATGCCGAAATAAATCAACAGCACAATCATCGTCCTTTGCATGATCGGCTCATCTGCGAGGAGTTCGATGATGCGACGAGCCTGTAATTCGTCAAGTATCGTAGGGTCGTATGGGTCCGCCTTCGGAGCCCTGACGTGCTCGGCAACATTATCAGAAACAACTTGCCACCTGACCGCCGTAGCCAAAATCGAACTTATCAGGCGATGATGGTTGAGGATCGTCCGGCCGGAGAGATTCGGTTTGAGCTGAACAGGTATGAAAGCCTCTTCGATTTTCAAGCCGAGTACCTTGGAAAGGGCAGCGGCGCTTCCTATGCTGATTGCATGGCCATCGAGTGCAACTCGAACTGTGGATTCGGATATGCCGGCAGAACGGGCTAACGTCGGTACCTTCATACCGGATGCAACTACACCATCGAGAAATATGGTTGTTGCCTTTTTCTTTCGATCCTGCCTTTCGCCGGATCTAGAGAGATTGTCATAGAAATCCAGGAGATGATTTGGCTTCAGTTTGTCCAGCGGGATATGACCAATGGCAGCGTTGATCCGAGTGAGAAGCTCCCGGTATCGAACAACGGTTTTCGGAGCGAGATGCTTCTCGGCATGGTCCGTCATCCATTTCGCGGCAAACGATGAGAACCTGATGTTCCCCTCGAGATACTGGCCAGTGCGGACTCGCTCTTCGAACAGAACGGCTTGACGCTGAAGCTCCTTCTGGAGCTGCTTTTCCGTCAAACCGGGATCCGGCCGATAAGTCAAATTCTTCTTGATCTGACGACCATTGTCGTCGTACCCGGCGCTGATCCGGATGACAAAGGAATCCCCGCGCTTCTTGATTTCAGCCACGGACTATACCTCCTGCTCGTTTTCCAGCCATCTGTAAAATGCAGCTTGCTTGACTGGGTCCTCCCCAGCCTCATGTATTAGTTTTCTAGCTTCCTTCTCCAGCCGTTTTATTGATTCTCTATGTGTACCAGGTAGTCCTGATCTGTCGTTCCATCGGTCTCGCGCCTTTCGATATTCTTTC
>CAZFWQ010000690.1:0-1620 GCA_964522755.1 uncultured Oscillospiraceae bacterium
CAGGCGGCTATATCCAACCATTCACGGATGGCCCTTCCAACAATCCGCACAATCCGGCCAAAGCCGTCTGCCAGCAAATGATCGAGTCGTCGAACCGGTTCGTCTGGATCACAACCCCATACCTGATTCTTGAGGAGGACATGCTCGACTCCCTCGGGAGATCAGCTGAAAGCGGCGTGGATGTGCGCATCATCACACCGTCGATACCAGACAAATGGTACGTGCACCTGGTGACACGCAGCCATTACGGTCGCCTGCTTCATTCCGGCGTCCGCATTTATGAATACACACCCGGTTTCATGCATGCGAAAATGATTGTCAGCGATGATGAACATGCACTTGTCGGCACGGTCAATTTCGATTTTCGCAGTTTCTACCTGCAGTATGAGAATGCTGTCTGGTTCTGCAATTCTCCGATTGTATCCGCAGTGCGTGATGACTTTGCGAAGACATTGCTCCTGTGCAAGGAAATCAGCTACGGCGACTGGAAAAAACGTCCCTGGTACCAGAAAGTCGCAGGCGCAGGCCTTCGCCTGTTTTCAACGCTGATGTGAGTGGCGGTGTGCAGGGCAAGGACTCCGTCTGACAAGGGTTCTGCTTCATCATGCTGTGGCGTATCGAAAGATAAAATGGTATCCTTTTCACATCATCCGTCGTCAGGCGATTGCACCGGATTGTCATGCATCCGTTTTACGACGCAATGCCGAACCCAATGTGATGCCCGGGGAGGTACCCATGGCTGTGAAAATCCTTCTTGATACCGACATAGGCAGCGATATCGACGACGCGGTCTGCCTGGCCTACCTGCTGTCCCATCCGGACTGCGACCTGCTTGGCATCACGACCGTCAGCGGGGAGCCGGTGCATCGCGCCATGCTGGCCTCGGCCCTGTGCAAGGCCGCGAAACGGAATGTGCCCATCCATCCGGGTGCCGACGCACCCATGCTGACAACGCAGCGCCAGCCCCTGGCTCCGCAGGCACGCGTTCTCGGCCGCTGGCCCCATGATACGGATTTCGAGCGCGGAACAGCCGTTGAGTTCCTGCGCCGCACCATACGGAAGCACCCGGGTGAAATCAGCTTGCTTGCGATCGGTCCCATGACGAACATCGGCGCGCTGTTTGCGGCCGACCCGGAAATTCCGGGCCTGCTGAAGGAACTCGTCCTGATGTGCGGCGTCTTCACGAACCGACTGCCCGGCGTGGGGCCCCTTGAATGGAACGCCATGTGCGACCCGTATGCCACTGCCATCGTCTACAATGCCAAGGTGGCCCGCCATCGTTCCATCGGGCTTGATGTCACCTGCCAGGTCACCATGGGCAAAGATGAGGTCCGAAAGGCATTCAAGGCGGATATTCTCCAGCCTGTGGCCGATTTTGCGGGAGTCTGGTTCGAACACGGGGACACGATGACCTTCCACGATCCCCTTGCTGCCACTGTTCTGTTCGATGACGCAATCTGTTCCTTCGAAAAAGGACGGGTGGACGTAGAGTTGGCCAGTGAAAAGATGCGCGGTGCCACGTATTGGACCCCGGTGGCCGAAGGCGGCAGCCATGAGGCAGCCATGGAAGTGGACGGGAACCGCTTCTTCAAGCACTATTTCGATATCGTGAACCGCTGA
>CAZFWQ010000691.1:0-1614 GCA_964522755.1 uncultured Oscillospiraceae bacterium
CAGGTTCACTGTTGAAATAAGTCATCGGCACATAGACCTTTTCCCGTTCCGAATCAATTCTGACAGTATTGTCCATGTCCACAAACAGATAGCTGGCACTGTCTATCCAAAGCTTTTGCCTGGCATACCCCGGCTCAATCATGGCATGGTCTTTCCCGATGTCAAGGCAGACAACATCATCGGTCATGCATGGAAAACCCATGTTGCACAATGCTTTTGCAAGGGTGGATTTCCCGGCTCCCGAATGGCCGGCCAATATGACGCCCTTGCCATGAACGACCAATGCGCTTCCATGAAAAGGAAGCTTGCCCCTTTGATAAATCAATGCGGCCAGACAGGATTCTATCAGGTATATCTTGATTTCATCCGGAGACGCATCTGGAAACGGTGCGACAACGACCCGATTCCCATTGGAAATATGGAAGCGGCCGACTTCATCGATGCAGACCAGCAGCTCATCTTTTTTTGCTTCATATTGACCATATACTTCCAGCGGGTGCTCCAAATGCTCATCTACATGTCCAAGTACAATTTCCACGTCAGCGGCAGTGCATTCATCCGAAACATGAAGTTCATGCAGTTCGATGTCGCTGGAAATATACAAACCGTAGTCTTTGTAACGGAATTTCATTTGAATCATCCTCAACTGCCGGCATTTTACCAAAAAAATCATGAGTCTGAGAAGACCTGATCTTTCGCAACTTGTCTTTTTCCCTGTTTTGCAAATGTTTTTACAATTGTGAAGTCATTCATTTCGCTCTCACCCAGGATCACCTTCGTTCCGCATCTCAGCCAGGCATGTGCGCTCAACCCTTTTCCCGCCTCATTTCTGATGCCGAAGTATATCGTGCTTTCCATCTTCATCCACCGGAGAATCGTTTGTCCAGTCAGTGCACGGGTATAACAGGTGCTTATCCATGGAGTCCTGTCGCCGAGGAGCCTTATCATGGCACCCATGGCTTCCGCCCTGGATTGCTGGCTAGCATTGAGTACAGTCCCCGTTACAGAACCCGGCTTTCCCATGAGTCCCGCCAAGCGGTCAAAGGGAACCACCAGGACCAATACGCGGAACATTGCCAGAATCACCCATGCAGAAAACGCAAGCAATTTCCAACGATGATTCCACTCCGGAAACCAGGATCGCATTTTCATATTGCCCGGCAGCCTGTCAATACGCCGTTTCACCCTTTCATTCTTTTCAGTATGCAAGGATGGCCTTCCCGCCAAACCAACTGCTGACATCCGTCTTCGTATAGATGTAGTTGCCAATCACTTTTTCCAGAACGGCCATTTCCCCGTTTGGCGTGAGGATGAAATCTCCAGCAGCGCACTGAGTCACATTTGTTACGTAAATCTGCCTCGCGTTGGCCCAGGTTCCAATGACATTCACATACACCTTCGGCACAACATAGGTTATCAGTTTCTCTCCGTACCAACCGGCCACATCGGTTGACGTGTAGATATAATTTCCGCCAACGGTCTGAATGATGGCTCCTTCGCCGTTAGGCGTCAGAATGTGATCTCCCGCAGTACATTGTGAGACATTCGTCACATAGATCTGCCTTGCGTTGGCCCATGTCCCGATCACATTCACATATGCCGTCTTTGATACGG
>CAZFWQ010000692.1:0-1611 GCA_964522755.1 uncultured Oscillospiraceae bacterium
ATACCTGCATCCGGTTTTCACCTGTAAGTCCATGAAGTGCCAAGGAGTATTCACCATCACATCCACCATAGTTGCTGACCAGCACGCAGCCGTTAATCCCATCTCCGGACGCGCAACTGTAAAGGTTCTTACCCTCGCAGACTGACTGCACGACGTTTTTGAGGCTGTATAATGCCTGAAAAGCCTTGAAGGAGTAAAATGTCTTTCGGGGATTACCGTAAATATTAAACAAACCGCAGAACAGCGCCGTCGGTTGTCCGTCATAATAGGTCGCAATGCTGACCGGGAGGGTCTGCATGCGGATCATTGCCGCCGCAGTGAATGCCGCGCCAATCATGTTCTTTTGCTTTTCAAAGATCTCTTCACGAGCCGGTCCGCAGTTTTCAATTCCGGATGCCGTCCAGATCTTGTCCCAGCCACCTTCAAAGTAATTCCACTCGTCAAGCAGTGTTTCAGCATCAGCGAAACCGTATTTATCAAGCATGTTCCTGATATGCGTCGCATTTTCCTCCAAATCCGTGATGCTGCTGAAATAGGTATGCCAAGAGAAGAAATCCAGCGGGGCTTTTTCCCTGATGCATTGTGCCAGGAAAACATCCATGAAGGGGCTGTGAAGCGCGCAGGCGGCATAGCCCCCCACCTTCAGCAACGGATCCAGTGCCTTGATTGCCTTGGACGTAACGCAGTACATATCATGGTGCTGCTGCGGCGTGCCGTTCCACATGGCTGTCCCGGCGCCATCGGCCTCGTTCCAGATTTCCCAGTACTTGATGCCATAATGGAATCCGTCTGCCCAGCCCTGGTTGTAGTGACGGATGATGCCAACGCAGATCTTTGCCCACTTCACATTGTCCTTGGGCGGGAAAACATGCATTTTGGTGGGCTGATGCTCAATGCTGGCGCCCAGGCGATAGATGATCTGCGCCTTCGTTTTGACGATGGCCGTGATGAGTTCATCCGTCTGGGCAAACGTATAGCTTGCCGGATCTTCCGGATCGGCGTCGAAGTTCGGGAAGACCTTGATGATGTCCACCTGCCTGGGATTCGGCCAGTCGGGATCGTGAAGGCGCACAAAGGGTATGCCCGCCTGCTTGTAGTACATTGAAACGTCGATGCAGGAACCATAGCATACCGGCCCGTTGTTCAGTCCGTGCAAGGGCTTGACGGTCCCTTCCGCTTTCCCGAAATCCACAACGATGTCTGCCATAAAGAATAACCTGCCTTTCACAAGGAATGATGAATGCATCAATAACCGAGCGTCTTCTCCACTTCGGAAACCGCCTCTTCGATGATGTCCAGACCTTTCAGCGCCATGTCGTCTTCCATGATGATGGGGGGAGACAGCCTCAGGATATGGCCGGCTGGCACCCATGCGAGTCCCTTCGAGAAAGCCTTCTGGTAAACCAGTTTCCCGGCTTCATCGAACGGTTCCTTCGTTGTGCGGTCCTTCACGAGCTCAATGGCCAGGAGGC
This sequence comes from uncultured Oscillospiraceae bacterium, assembly GCA_964522755.1. GTDB lineage: Bacteria > Bacillota > Clostridia > DSM-8532 > DSM-8532 > JAEWSN01. The sequence continues at coordinate 1,473 of CAZFWQ010000692.1, forward strand.
AGCCTTTTCCGCGGACGTCCCCGATGATGGCATGCCGATCCTTCATTTCGTTCATGCGTTTCAGGAAAACCTCGCCAAGATGGGCAGAGCGTTCACAAAGGTTCTCCTCTTCAATGACCTCTATGGAGGCAAGCGCCGC
>CAZFWQ010000693.1:0-1611 GCA_964522755.1 uncultured Oscillospiraceae bacterium
GGAGTGTGGACTGGATGCTCCAGTGCGCTTTTCACCGCTGCGATATCCCCGGCGGCATCCGCGAAAACGCCCTCCGGCCTCAGGACTCCCGCGAGGCGCTCTGTCGGGATGCCAAGGGTCATACCGCTGTCGCCGTAAGGCATAAAAATTTCCGTCAAGCCATTCTGCTGTCTATCCCGATGCTGCTGGTTCACGGCTTTCACCTTCCTGTTCTCTGTTATCCGCCCGAAGCGGCATCTTCCTGCACGGTCAGGACCGTAATCCCTCCGGGAAGCACATCGATGGCCGCGCCGCCCCGCCGCAACGTCTTGTCGGACACCAGGCGGCCGGTATCGTCGTAGATCATGACCGGAGTTTTTCCCAGGGGAATTTTCGAATCCAGGGGAAAGGAGAACGCCCTGTCCGCGTGGTTGACCAGCAGGATCGATACGGATTTCCCATTGCGGAAAGCGTAGGCTGTCAGGCTCTCCGGAGCGACATCAAGCACGTCGACCTGAAGCGGAATCCCCCGAAGATACAGCGCGGAAAGCATCCGGCAGGCATCTTCAGGCAGTGGTGCGGCCGCATTCTCCAGTGCCTGAGCTTCTGAAAACAGGATGACACTATATCCTTCCCTTGCGCCGAAAGCCATGACTTCCATAAATGCGGCAAGATTATGCCGTCCGGCATCTTTGGAGCGGATCGTCGCAGAGCGGATCATTTCATAGCTTACATCGGTCGGTCGATCCATGATCCGCGGTGAGGCATCGTAAAAAACCCTGTAGGCCGCAAGCACGGATGGAATGGTATCCATGCCCGCATCCAGCGGCACATCCAGGGAGGAAGCATGATAGTCGGCTGCGGAAAGCATGAGCGCAGCATCATAGGCCATGCCGTCGATAAAGGCGATCTTGTTTCGGATGGCAGAATAATAGGCCGACTGGCGGATGATATCGATGACATGGTTGACATAGGATGCCCGGCGGGCATCCGTCGACATGATGTTGTCCGGATCCCGGATCTCGAGGTAGAAACGTGTAAAGACGTCCGTCCATGGTATGGGGGACCCGTTTTCCATTCGGATCTTTCCGTAGGATTCCGTCAGCGGACCCGCAAGGTATTCCACCAGGTTACGGATCTCTCCGTCCGACGCATAGGGGCCGATGGTCAGCCAAGGCAATGCGCCGGATGCCGATGACAATTGCAAAGCGGTATCCAGGGATGCGCAGGAAACATTGGCCCGTCTGCCCTCCATGACCGTCGCAGACTCGTTGCCAAACCCCAGGGACCAGGACTTCGAACGGGTGCCTGCATCGCCGATGCCAAGGAATGACAAGCGCAGGACAGATGGGGAAATGTCCAGGATCCTTTTCGTGAAAGCCGTATCCGGCTGTCCGGCCCGATCCTCGGTCCTGCCCAGCCAGATCGCGTCGACCCAGGCGGTCCCCTGCCCTTCAATCCCGATATTCAGCCGGATTTCACCGGGCTTCGAGTTGGCCGCGTTCGCCGGCAGCAAAAAAGTGAAATTGTATTTTTTCCAGGTGTTTCCAACATTTTCAATGACTGTACCGACATCTTCAAACCTTCCGGTCAGCCAGACTTTTGCTTCACGGCTGTCAAGATTCTCCTGCC
>CAZFWQ010000694.1:0-1605 GCA_964522755.1 uncultured Oscillospiraceae bacterium
GCCATGAATCATCATGGTCGGAAATGTCATTATTCAAATCATGATTAACTGCATTATGCATGATTGCCGCATCGTCATGAAATGTTCACAAATTCTCCACCGGAATCACATACCCGTTCGGTAGAATAGGCATGTCGGTACCGGAACACTCAGGGATTCACAGCAGGACTCGAAGGAAAAAATCCATCAGGAACGTGGAATCGACGACAATACGGAAGGAGTTGGAATGATGAAAAGGAAAACAATTGTAGGCTTGGCCGTGGCAGTGGGTATCTCAGTGCTGACGGCAGGGGTTGCACTCGCGGAATCGCCGACATTGAGGGGTTACCTGTTCGGGAAGGACGTATCCACCTTGACGGAAGCGCAGAAGACCGACGTGCAGACTTATCAGGAGAAACTGGCGCAATTGAACAAGGAGTTCTATGCCAAGATGGTCGTTGACGGGGTCCTGACACAGGCGCAGGCTGATGAGGCCATTGCCAGGATAGATTCCGACCTGAGCCAGGGCAACCTGCTGAACGGACTGGGAGAAAGCGGCCGAGGCCGGGGCGGCAAGGGCGCCATGGGCGGCGACATGGCCATGATGGACACATCAAAGCTGACCGACGTTCAAAAAGCTGATTTGAAGACCATCACGGACAAGATGCTTAAAAACGAATCCGGCAGGCTGGCAAAGCTGGTTGAACTGAAGCTGCTGACCCAGGCCCAGGCAGATGCACAACAGAAGGTTCTGACAGACATGACCGCGGATGCGGATGCGGATGTGGGGCTCTGGTGCCGTGGAGTGGGCATAGGACCGGGTACTGGCGAACACGGACTTTTCGGGGTGACATTGACGGCGGAACAGACTGCGGCCTTGACACCGTTTGACACGGAAGAAACGGCGCTGCGCAAGGAAATGTTTGGGAAACTGGTATCCTTCGGGGTGCTGACCCAGGCGCAGGCAGATGCGATTCTGAACATGAAGGCGTTTGGCGAGAATGGGTCCATGGGTATGCCCGGCGGAATGGGCGGACGCGGCGGACGCGGCGGACGCGGCGGCCATGAAGGCGGACGCGGCTTTGGTGAAAAGGGCGACCTGTTTGATAATGGCAGGAACACCACGGGTGCCGGTATTTCAACTCCGGCATTGTAGATGGCGGCAACGAGCTGATTCATGGCAGGCACACAGGCAAGGGCCGACCATGTGAGTAAACAGGATAAATGAATTCAGCACAACAAAACCCGGAAAGCCCGTCAAGGCTGGCCGGGTTTTCCTTTCGCCATCCGCGTTTGCCGGCGTGCCAGACTTCGTGCCATCATCGGCACGTACCCTTGGATACTTGTTCATGACTACCATATGCATTACACTATAGAAGTAGCAAAGCCATATGTGCATTACACCAAGTAAGTGGTAAATCCATGTGTGCATGTGCTTCAATGCATTCAAACAGCACACTCGTCTGCCGTGCCCGACCGGATTGCATTACGGAACGGGCTGCGCCTCAGGAGGCTATCCGTGACTGAAAGAATCAAGATCCTGAAAGACCATATCCAGGCGCTTGGCGATGCGGGCGTCCGCAAGACGACCTTTTTCCCGCTCATCGCGCAGTCCCTTGGGGAAAC
>CAZFWQ010000695.1:0-1603 GCA_964522755.1 uncultured Oscillospiraceae bacterium
ACGGATGAATGGGAGGAAATGAAAAGACATCCCGAAATCGGGTATCGCATCCTGAGAACGAGCAGGCAATTTTCAGAAATAGCCAATTTTATCCTTGAACACCATGAGAGATGGGATGGGAAAGGATACCCGCAGGGGCTGGAGGGCGAAGGCATATCGCTTCAGGCGAGAATCATCGCCGTTGCGGATTCATATGACGCGATGATGACCAACAGGACATACAGCAAGACGCTCAGTGAACAGGAGGCGGTCGAAGAAATGCGAAGGTGCTCCGGCACGCAGTTTGACCCTTCCGTCGTGCGTGTTCTGATAAGCCTATTGCAGGACAAGGCCAAAACCGTTTCCCGATATTTCACCGCGGGAGTTTAAAAGACGCCTGATATGGATAAAAACAATAATTAAACAGTATTTCACTTCGCATCTTCAGGAAAGGAAGCTCGCTCATGAATGCTTTCTCCCATGCGGATGACATATCGTCCGACTCCCTCGAGGAGACCGGTTCATTTCCCTCCTCCATTGACGGTTTGGCTGTCAATACCCTGCGTTTTCTTGCCGTGGATGCCATACAACTTGCCAATAGCGGTCATCCCGGCCTCCCGCTGGGTGCCGCGCCCATGGCATTCACGTTGTGGTCACGGTATCTGCGTTTCAATCCGTCGCATCCGGAATGGGCCGACAGGGATCGCTTCGTATTGTCGGCGGGCCATGGTTCCGCCTTGTTGTATGCCCTTCTCCACCTATTCGGGTATGACCTTCCGCTAGAAGAACTGCGGCGTTTCCGCCAGTGGAAAAGCCTCACGCCAGGACATCCCGAACGAGGCGCGACTCCGGGAGTTGAAACAACGACAGGCCCTCTTGGGCAAGGCTTTGCCAACGCAGTGGGCATGGCCGCCGCGGAAGCGCATCTTGCAGCCGTATACAACCGTCCCGGCCACGGCATCGTGAACCATCGCACGTATGTGCTGTGCAGCGACGGCGACCTGATGGAAGGTGTGGCATCGGAAGCAGCTTCACTGGCCGGTCATCTGGCACTTGGAAAACTGATCGCGCTTTATGACGACAACCGCGTCACATTGTCCGCTTCCACGCAGCTGTCATTCACAGAAGATGTCGGGCAGCGGTTTCGGGCATACGGATGGCACACCGTGCTCATCGAAGACGGGAACGATCTCGGTTCCATCAGCCGTGCGCTTGACGAATCCGTCGCAGAAACAGGCAGGCCTTCGCTGCTGCTTGTCCGCACCCACATCGGATTCGGTTCTCCATCCAAACAGGACAGCTTTGAAGCACACGGCTCTCCGCTGGGAGCGGAAGAAACGGCACGGACGAAGGAGCACCTCGGCTGGCCTGCCGAACCGGCATTTCTCATCCCGGAGTCCGTCAGGAACCTCGGTGAAAGAGCCTCGCTTCGCGGAAGGGAAGCCAATGCTGCATGGGACCGGCAATTCGTCCGATATGCAGGGGAATACCCGGAGCTTGCCGCTTCATTCACGGACCGGCTCGGAGGAAAACTTCCCGACGGCTGGGACGCCGGCCTGCCCGTATTTCAGGCAAATCCGAAGGGCATCGCCACGAGGGTTGCCTCGGGCAAGGATCTTGATGC
>CAZFWQ010000696.1:0-1600 GCA_964522755.1 uncultured Oscillospiraceae bacterium
TGATTTTGTTTTTGCACATATCTTTCTTTCCTTGATTCCAATCTGCATGTTCTGCTTCATTCGTTCCCGAATCAATCCCCTGTCCATTTCGTCGCGGAACGCCTACGCGCTCCGTCGGTTCGTCTTTCTCATTCCGCATTCTCCGATACAAACGCACTGACCTCGATCACCTCATCATCCTCTGAAACCGTGGCCTCTTCCTGTCCCTACCGGCCTGGTCTTCCCTGCCCCAGCACTCCAGCAGCGCATCGGCCATCACACGATATCCGGCGGAATTCAGGTGAATGCCATCCGTGGCGAACTCCTGCCCGGCCTTCACCAGCGGCGCGAAGGCCGCCTGGGTGTCCACGACCGGTGCTTTGGCGACCGATTCCTCCTCAATCAATCGGACTGTAACCTTGCCCACAGCTCGAAATGCACTGAGGTAGTTATCGGCAGAACCGCCGGTGAAGTAAATCGTGTAGGTTCCGTCCCCCTCATCCACCATCATATGCGGGGTGCGTATTGCCCATGCCCCGCGCCACCAGCCTGTTTGCCCGGGAGCAAGCCCCTTATCAATGTTGACCGCCTGTCCATGTTCCTTTGGCCAATTGATCCCATCGTCTGAATATGAAAAGCCAAACACATTCTTTGGCTGGTAGGCAGTTACCTCTGGTGCTATGAAATCAAACACCGCGACCCAGTAATCGCGTCCGCTCTTTGGCCCCTTGACTTTGAGCACCAGCGGATTCTCGGTGAAGTCGGTAGGCTCCATCATCTGCGGCACCACGGCCGTATCCGGAGGGTTGAACGGACCTTTTTGGTTATCAGAGAAGTTAAGCACTACAGGCCACCGTTGCTTCCCCTCCTCAAAGTAGTCCGTGCTGACCATAACTGCCCAGCGTCCATCCAGAATCTGGAATGGAATACTGAGAGATGTTGATACTGGGATGACGTTGTTGATCGGGGCACATTTCTTAGGCACGATGACATAGCGCTTCTCGAATTCCCATGGCCCATCGATTCCCTCGATGCCGGCGCGCTTGCAGGGCGCGCACCACATCGTTCCGCACTGACCGTTCCAAGCTCCCTTCACGACATACTCAAAGAAGATCATGTACCAGCGATCGTCAGGCTTGGAAAAGAACGGGTAGGGAAAAAGGGGAAGATGCTTCCACCCGTTCGTATCCATGGAATCCTCCATCAGGATTTCCTTGCGCTGGAACCGGTTCCCGTCATCCGAGATCCAGTGTTCGAGGCGGAATCTTGACCAGTCCATTTTCTGCATCCCGGTGGAAAACAGGTGATACTGGGTCTTGCCGCCGATTTTCAATTTGACCGATGTTCCGCCTTCGAATCCTCCAGGGATCGTTTCGGCTCCGGGCGTGTCCTTCCCAATGACCGGACTGGGTAATGTTTTCACCACCTCAATCTTAAGTTTCCTTATCACCGATTCAGGCTCGGCCGCATTGAGTGCCGTCAACAACGCTGCCGCCAGAGTAGAGATGACTATAAGGGTGCTTTGTCGTAAAGTTATGTTCACTGATCTCTCCTTCATGTGTGTATTCATTTACTTACGAGTTTAGCGTTGACTAAGGGTCATAGCTAAAAATTCAATAAT
>CAZFWQ010000697.1:0-1596 GCA_964522755.1 uncultured Oscillospiraceae bacterium
GGCGTGGGGCGCATCGTCGAGTACCACGGCCCCGGCGTGGCGACAATGTCCGTGAATCCTTCCGAACTGGCAATGCGCAGCATGGCCAATGAATCTTCAAGACTTTTTGGTCCGTCATCCACATTAGGAAGAATATGGCAATGCAAATCCACAAATCCTGTCATAATGCCTCTGGGTTCTAGCGCCTGAGTATGTCTTGCGACTAAAACAGCCGATGAAACCGTATTTGCCTGACTAATGCCGTTTGGCACCTGTCCATGGGTTCGGATGACTTCTTCCGGCGCCTGGTTTCGATAAAAATGGCAAAAAACCAGCACACAGCCGATTTTCCGTGGCGGTACGGCTGAAACCGCAGCACACCACGCCAATCCTTGAAAACAAGGTCGACTGCAAACTGCTGATGGATGTCATGCGTTTTCACATAAATGGCTGTCACACTCATTAGTGAATCTTGAACTCGATCAAATCAGCTTCAGTGAAGAAAACTGTTGAGAGCAGTAACGTTCCCGGCACTAATGAGCAAGATGATGATGCAGAACAGGATAAAGCTGTAGATGGCTATGGCGATTCCGTTCTTGGTTTTCATATACGCTTCTCCTTTCGCTTCCCCGCTACTTTGTGCCAGATGGCCATTGTCTTGTGTATGCCATGGATCATGGATATGCCGTTGATTCATCGAAAGTAAAAATCCAATGTGGTTTGATGACTAAATGAGCCATCGATACCAGAAAACCATTCATGATTGCCATCACGAACGTTCACCGACGTCAATGCCCCATATGACCGCCCCCTGTCAGGCGTGATGCCGTCTGAATCGTTTTCCGGCTCTATAGGAAAAACAAAGGTATGATACTAATTCTATATAATGATGAGACAATTGTCAATAATTTGAATAAAAAATACATAGATGATCCTGACTGATTTTCTCCTTTTATAGAGCGAATCGTTTCGCATTTGTCATCCGGAAATTACAGCAGCATCTTTCCATTTTTCCCAACATCCCCACCCTGTTGAAATGTGGGCACCATTCTCCTCACAGTTTCGAACACCTCGCCGCTGTCTTCGGCACTCAGTGCTTTCTGCATATGCTCCATGTGCTTTACTGTCAGCAGCACATTCTGCTCTTCCTGCGCCATCACGAAAATCTTGTTGTTTGCAGTTCTCGTCATGTCCTCGGAGGATCTGCGCAATTCCTCGAACATCTTTTCACCCGGGCGCAGTCCAGTGAAAACAATCTGAATATCCTTTTCGGGTTCGAGTCCCGACAGTTGGATCATCGCGACAGCCAAGTCATAGATCCTGATGGGCGCTCCCATATCCAACACGAACAATTCACCGCCTTTGGCCATGGCACCAGCCTGAAGGACCAGTTGACAAGCTTCCGGAATTGTCATGAAATAGCGTGTGATATCACGATGCGTGACAGTCACGGGACCGCCGGCGGCAATCTGCTTCTTGAAGAACGGCACCACGCTGCCGTTGCTGCCGAGCACGTTTCCAAATCGGACGGCAGCGAATTCGGTGTCACTCTGCCCATTCACCATCTGCAGCACAAGTTCCGCGCAACGCTTTGTGGCGCCCATGATATTCGTGGGA
>CAZFWQ010000698.1:0-1592 GCA_964522755.1 uncultured Oscillospiraceae bacterium
AGTAAGCAGTCATCTGAAAAATCGGTACAAGTGCACAAGAATCGTGACCGGGGACAGACGGAATGAAGCTGAAAATCAACAGGAATTCCCCCTTTTTCTACGGCTGGGTCATCATTGCGGTCGGGATTGTCACGGGCATGCTGGTTTACGGCGTCAGATACTCCTTTTCCATTTTCTTCCCGCAGATCCTGAAGGAGTTCGGCTGGAGCCGGGGCAGCACCGCTCTGATGATGTCCATCAATGTCTTCGTCTACGGATTGATGGCGCCCGTCGCAGGAGCCCTCGGCAGCAGGTGGAGACCCAAGCTCATGATGCGGGTCGGGGTGATCATTCTGGCGCTGTCCATGGTCGGATGTTCCTTTGCCCGGCAGCTATGGCATTTTTATCTGTTTTTCGGTGTGATGGTCCCCGTGGGAACGGCCATATGCGGTTGGCCCATCATCGCTCCGGCGCTGATGAACTGGTTTGCCACCCGACGCGGGCTCGTCATGGGCGTTGGGCAGGCGGGAGTTGGAATCAGCTTTGTGTACGGCCTGCTGGCAGAATACCTGATTCTGCATCTGGGCTGGCGTTCCGCCTACCTTGCGTTGGCTGCCATTCTTGCCGCAGTTCTCCTTCCATTGCATCACTTTGTCTTCCACTATCACCCGAAGAGCAAGGGTTTGAAGGCATACGGCAGTGAAGAGCACAAACTGGAAAATGCAGCAGAAGAAAGGGCTCCATCGAATAGATGGACTCTCCCGCAAATGCTGCGCACCTATCAGCTGTGGCTTCTGGTCCTGTACTTTTTTCTGTTCTGGGGCATTTCGTGTTTTCTGGTTTTGGCGCACCAGATCAAATATGCGGAGGATGCCGGATACAGCGGGGTATTTGCCGTATCCGTGTTCGCGCTGTTCGGTGTTGCCATGTTTTTGGGGCAGTTGTCAGGCGGAATATCCGATCGCATCGGCAGGGAAAAGACGATGTTTCTCTCCTCCGCCGCGGCCCTGATCGGGCTCTCGGCGCTGCTCGCCGTCCGTGATACCTCCCAGCCCTGGCTGCTCTATATCTATGCCGTTGTCTTTGGATATGGCGCCGGCTTATCCACTGTCACCATCTTCGCCGGTGTCGCTGACATTTTCCACGGCAAACAGTTCGGAACCGCAGCGGGTATGATGCTGACCGGCATGGGATTGGGCGGCGCCATCGGACCCTGGCTCGGTGGATACCTGTACGACATCACCGGAACCTACGATCACGCCTTCGTGCTGTGCATCGTCTGCATCGTTCTCGCCTCTGTCAGCTATTGGATTGCCGCGCCGCGGAACGCGCGTAACCTTCTTGCCCGACGGCTCAAACTCCACACCGAGAAAGTTGTCTTTTGAAAACCGGGGATGTCGGAGACGGGGCGGACGCCATCCCGAAACCGATCGCCCTTCAAGGGTAAGGAAAAACCCTTGCGCATGTCAATGCGTTGCGGCCGGGTTGTGCCCGGACGGACGGGCAAGTTCTTTGCGGCCGATCCTCCGGTTGGCCAGATAGACCCCGAAGCCGATCATCGTGGCCCCGGCGCCGATGATGGAAAAGACGCCCCCCAGACCGAAACCCTGTCC
>CAZFWQ010000699.1:0-1587 GCA_964522755.1 uncultured Oscillospiraceae bacterium
GGCACTGTGCGGCCGTGACCCGGTCTGGGTTCGGAAAGCCGCTGACAAATTCGGATTCGACGACATGGAAACTTCCTGGGAAACCCTGGTTGCCAGGCCTGACATCGACATCATCGATATCACGGCTCCGAGCAACGTTCATAAGGAAATCGCCATCGAGGCGGCGAAAAATGGAAAGCACATCTTCTGTGAAAAACCATTGGCCCTGAACGTGGCCGATGCCCGTGAAATCCTTGCCGCCGCCGAAGCGGCCGGTGTAAAGCACCAGGTCGGCTTCAACTACCGCTTCTCCCCCGCCGTCCTGTTGGCGAAGCAGCTCATCGACAGCGGGAAAATCGGAACCGTTTATCATTTCCGCGCCAAATACCTGCAGGACTGGATCCTCGATCCTTCTTTCCCGCTGGTGTGGCGTCTGGACAAGAGCGTGGCCGGTTCCGGGTCCCATGGCGATTTGGGCGCCCACCTCGTCGATCTCGCGCACTTCCTCGTCGGCGGCATCGACCGTGTCGTCGGGACAAGCCGCACGTTCGTGAAGGAACGCCCGGAAGTGGGCATCATGCAGGGCCTCACGGCAACCTCTTCCGGCAATGCGGCCATGAAACCTGTCACGGTGGACGACGGCACCATTTTCCTCGCCGACTTCTCGAATGGCGCCCTCGGCACTTTCGAGGCCACCCGTTTCGCAGCCGGGCACAAGAACGACATGTCGTTCGAAATCAACGGCAGCAAAGGCAGCCTTCGGTTCGAGTTCGAGCGCATGAACGAACTGCAGTATTACGATGCATCCGACGACCCGCTGGTGGGCGGCTTCCGAACCATACAGGCTTCCGAAGGCTGCCATCCATACATGTCGGCCTGGTGGCCGGTGGGTCATGTCATCGGCTACGAGCAGACTTTCATCCATGAATTCCTAGAATTCTTCAAGGCAATCGCCGGCGATACGCCAACCTGTCCAGATTTCTCAGACGGCGTGAAATGCTGCCAGGTGCTGGACGCGGTTGAAAAATCCATCACGGAATCCCGCTGGATTGCTGTTTCAGAGATCTAGGACTGATACTGGCACAACTGGGGTTGAACACAGATTCAGATACGGGCGGGTCGGGGTCAGGGATTGAATGGGTGGGGATTGTTCCTCAGGGAGCAATCCCTTTTTCATGCGGGAAACTTCTTATGACACATGCAATATGCATCAGAAGATGTCATCCTGGTCAAAATCAATGATCCCAAGGAAGCAAGTCAATTCACTCTTCAATTGTGAGAATCCTTTATCAAGGTTCTCAACGAGCACCTTGAGTCGTTCCTCAGACAAGTTGTACGTATAGACATTCCTGACAACATGCCGAAAACCTCGGTATTCATCCGGAATTTTTTCATTCCTTTTTTGCTCATCCGTTTCAAATCCGTTCATGGACAATCGTGGATATCTTTTGTCCATTGATTCTCTTTCTGTGGTCTGGTAACATGGCAACGCCAATCAGGTAACCGCACATTACCATTTAAGCACGAAAGACCATCGATTTCACTTTTTTTCCCATTGTCGAGGACAGGCACCATGAATAAAAGGATTGATTAAGGCTCATCCATACC
>CAZFWQ010000700.1:0-1587 GCA_964522755.1 uncultured Oscillospiraceae bacterium
TCTATAGCGAGTACCCTTATGGCATCAATATCGTGCCGGTCAGACATTTCCGCTCTATAACGGATATGACAGCAACGGAGCGTCATGATTTTGCTCAGGCACTGATCGTTTCGTCTGGGACGCTGGATTCGCTGTTCAACAAGCCGTTTCCAGCCATGATGTGCTTCCATAATCCACCCGTCAATATCGGAGAGATGACCGACTGGCATTTCCATGTCGAATTTTTCCCGCCGATGCGGTCGGAGTTCAAGCAGAAGTTCAACGCTTCCAGCGAAACGGGGGCATGGGCGCATTGCAATCCCACGTCGCCCGAAGAAAAAGCCGATGAACTCAAAAGTGCCTGCCAGAAATTTTTAGCAAAATTGTGATATAGTATAAGCAAATATGTTTTTGGAGTTTGCTTATGCTTTTTGCTGACCAATGGAAGGACTTTGAACTGCTGGATTCCGGCAACGGAGAAAAACTCGAACGATGGGGCAGCGTTGTTCTGCAAAGGCCCGACCCTCAGGCGATCTGGCCCAGGGAGCAGTGGCCTTCGCCGGATGCCAGGTATCTGAGAAGTTCGGCCGGCGGCGGTCAGTGGCAGTATTTCAGGAGCGTGCCGAAGCAATGGGAAATCACCTATGATGGGGTTTCGGGCAACCTGAGATTCATGGTGGAACCGACCAATTTCAAGCATACCGGAATTTTTCCGGAACAGGCGGTCAACTGGGATTTCATGGGTTCAAGGATCCGTTCATCCGTCGAAGATGGTGGCCACCCACGGATTCTGAATCTTTTTGCATATACGGGCGCTGCGACCGTGGCATGTTCCATGGCCGGTGCTGCCGAAGTTGTCCATGTCGATGCGTCGAAGGGCATGAACCAGAAAGCCAGAGAGAACCTGATCCTGTCAGGCATCGGGGACAACTATGTCCGGTTTATGACGGAGGATGTCAACAAGTTTGTCGAGCGGGAACTTCGCAGGGAACGCAGATACGAGGGCATCATCATGGATCCGCCGGCTTATGGCCGTGGCCCCAGCGGAGAACTATGGAAACTGGAAGATGCGCTGTTCGAGATCGTGTCCAAGTGCAGCATGCTGCTGTCGGACAAGCCTCTTTTTTTCATCATCAATTCCTATACCACGGGGCTTGCGCCGTCGGTTCTCTCGAATATGCTGAGCCTGTGTGTTTCATCCAGGTTCGGCGGAAGTGTCGTCTCGGATGAGATCGGGTTCCACGCATCGATGCGGGATATCTGCCTTCCTTGCGGTGCGACGGGCCGATGGCAGCCATGACGCCGGAACATCTGGAAATAACGGCAGACCTGCTGGATGACGGTGCGTATACTCTTTATGACTATTCGCCGCGCGTCAGGATTCCTGTCCTATACGAGGACAACCATGTCATTGCGGCGGTCAAGCCGGCCGGTGTCCTTTCCCAGGCGGACAGCAGCGATAAGCCGGATATGCTGACCATATTGAAGAGCTACCTGAAGATCCGGTATGACAAGCCCGGCGATGTGTTTCTGGGGCTGGTCCATAGGCTGGACTGCCCGGTTGCCGGTGTGATGGTTTTTGCACGGACATCCAAAGGTGCCTCCAGA
>CAZFWQ010000701.1:0-1581 GCA_964522755.1 uncultured Oscillospiraceae bacterium
CCATTCACCGAGCAGCAGCCCGGGCGTTTCCGCATGCAGGAACGCGGGGAAATGCCCGTCTCCGGGCAGGGAAAAAAGCAGGTTTCCGGACTGGACGATGTCACGCAGGTTCCGGAGCGGGACTTCAGATGCGACCAGGCGCGCACCTGAAGTCATTTCCGAATCCTGAAAAGACTCCCAGGCGTGCACGGCATCCACTGGCGCCGTCTGGAAGAACCGCCTTCGCGCATCGGGGACTTGGCCTGCAGCTTCAAATTCGGAACCTTTGCGGTCCTTATCCTTGTCTTGCGATGAAGTCCCGCTTCCGGATGATTCCTCTTTGCGCAGCCGGATGGCGAATTGCCCTTCGCCTTTTGCCAGGTGGGGCCAAATGCGATAGGCTTCGGCCATCTCCCGACGGTTTCCCGCCCACTCCGGCCGGCCCGGCTGCAGCCCGCCCGTGTCGCCCGCATGAAGCCCATCCGGGGGGCTTGAAGCCGTTTCCCCCGATTGAACCGCAAACACCGGCTGCGGTCCGTTCGAATTGTCTGGAATCCTGTCCACGACCATGTCGGGAAACCGGTCCAATGCCCAGGCTATGTTTCTTTCATTTTCATCCGGATTGAATGTGCATGTGGCATAGACAAGCACGCCGCCAGGCCTGAGCATGCGCCATGCGGATTCCAGAAGGGAACGCTGTACCGGCAGGAATGTCTGCGGTCCCTGCTTCATCCAGCTGCGGGCAGCCTTGTCATCCTTTCGGAACATGCCTTCACCGGAACAGGGCGCATCGATCAGAATCCTGTCAAAATAGGTCGGGAATGCTTTCACCAGGCGCTCAGGCATTTCATTGAGCACAACGGCGCAGGCAACGCCCAGGCCCTCCAGATTCCGGCTGAGCGGCTTCACCCGCTTTGGGCTGATGTCGTTTGCAACAAGCAGGCCCGAGTTCCGCATCATGGCCGCAAGCTGAACCGATTTGCCGCCGGGGGCCGCGCAAAGGTCAAGCACCCGTTCACCGGGCTTCGGATCCAGCAACTCCGCCGGAAGCATGGCGCCGGGGTCCTGCAGGTAAAAGAGGCCTGCATGGTAATCCGGATGTCTTCCGGGAAAAGCGCCACCGTCATGATGAAACCCGTCACGCGCCCATAGGACCGGTTCCAGGGAAAACGGCGTTCGTTCAAGATAAGGGCCGATGCCGATTTTCAACGTGTTGACACGCAGTCCCCACGTCCTCTTTTCTGACAGCGCCTGCGCAAACGCGGCGTATTCCTTTTCCCCAAGCAGGTCTTCCAGTATTTCAGCAAACAAGTCCGGCAGGCTCATCCCTATCCTTTCCGTCCAACACGGGCCGGGTTCCCTCTTCATCTGCACCGGCGATTGAATGCGTATTGAAAACGCATGCCCCATCCTGTTGCGGCATTCATGATATAATGTGGGCAGGCACCGGCAATGGCGGCTGACATCCCGTTCCCTCGCAAAGTGGCGACTGGTTGCCCCTTCAAAGGTCATCATCCGGGTTTCAGGTTCATGCGGAGGGCCAATGGATATCCAACGGTTCAACATCACCGCCCGTCTTGATTATACGCCTGAAAGCATAGA
>CAZFWQ010000702.1:0-1575 GCA_964522755.1 uncultured Oscillospiraceae bacterium
AACTGCTACTGGGAAATGCCTTTCCGGAAACACTGCATCATGACATTGACCAATGGCTCAGAACGGGACATGGTGCTGTATTACCAGGTCAATTACACATTGACCGATGTGCCGGAAGACTGCGCATATTTTCATGCGCGGTTCAACCGGGTGAATCCATTGCCGTATAAGGAAAACTACACCATCCTGGATGGCGTCAAAGGCCATGGGCACTATGTCGGAACCTACATGGCCTGGGGCGTGAACAACAACGGCTGGTGGGGCGAGGGGGAAATCAAGTTCTACATGGACGGGGACGGTGAATTCCCGACTATCTGCGGAACGGGCACGGAAGATTACTTCTGCGGCTCCTACAATTTTGAAAATCAGGAAACGCACCAGTATCAAGCGTTCACGACGCCGTACGCCGGCCTGCACCATGTAATCCGTCCGGATGGCGTCTATCAGTCGCAGACAAGGTTCGGCATGTACCGCTGGCATATTGCAGACCCAATCCGCTTCGAAAGTGACCTGAAGGTGACCATCCAGGCTCTGGGCTGGCGGGTGGGCGGCAAGTATCTGCCGCTCCGGGACGACATCGCTTCCGTTGCATTCTGGTATCAGTCTCTTCCAACCCTAACGTTTCCCGAATTGCCATGCAAGGATGACCTGGTAGTGGTCTAGGGAGGACGACCTGGTGGTGGTCCAGGAAGGATGACCTGGTGGTGGTCCAGGAAGGATGACCTGGTAGTGGCTAAGGCGTTTTGACGCGATCCGTGGCAGAAGACAAGCCGGCATATTGACCTTATGCCGGCTTGTTTGCCTTGTCATGCAACATTGGTTTGTCTTGGCGCCGCAGCGCAGCATTGGTTCAACACGGAGTTGGAACTTTCGAATCGTCCGAGTTGGTCCGCCAGATATCTATGAAAACATTGGCATTATCAAGAAAGAGCTGTGCCAGCATGGGATCAAAGTGGATGCCCGCCTTTCGGCGAATGGCTTCAATCGCGGAGTCCATCGTCCAGGCCGGTTTATAGGGGCGGATGGACAGCAGTGCGTCGAAGACGTCGCAAATGGCCACGATGCGGCCGCAGACAGGAATCTCCTCGCCTGCGAGGGCCTGCGGATACCCGTTGCCGTTCCACCACTCGTGATGTGAAAGGGCCAGTGTTTCTCCCAGTCGGATGACCTCGTGCGCGCTGCCGGAAAGGATGTGCGCTCCTTTTTCGCTGTGGGTCTTCATCAATAGCCATTCTTCATCGTTCAGCGGGCCGGGTTTCTGCAGGATTTCGTCCGGAATGCCTATTTTCCCTATGTCATGCATCATGGCGGCATGCCCCAGGTCGTCGCAGTATTTTTCCGGCAGGCCCGCAAACCCGGCCAGCGCGGAAGCATATTTTGCGATGCGCAGGATGTGGTTTCCCGTGTCCTCGTCGCGGAATTCCGCCGCGCGCACAAGCCTCGTGAGAAGTTCTATCTGCAGGTCCCGGATTTCGTGGGTTCGTTCCAGCACGCGGGTTTCCAGTTCCCTGTTATGCTCTAGCGCCTGAACATGCAGCTTCTTTATCTGCAGCATGTTCCGGATGCGCATCAGCA
>CAZFWQ010000703.1:0-1570 GCA_964522755.1 uncultured Oscillospiraceae bacterium
CCATTTTCACCTCCAGAACAACATGAACAACAAGCTCGCAATGCGTGAGATTCTAAAGAACCCATCCGATGATTCCTGTCGGTTGGCCATATCCGAGGCAGGTGAACTGAAATGTGAATCTGTCTTCTGGAAGGAACAGCGCGCTCCACACAGTCATATTCTTGCTGCGCCAGATGCCAGAACAATCGCTTCTCTGCTTGATGGATGGAATAAGATTTCCCTTCCGTCCGAATATGAGGACGTCGAAGGTGACGGCAAGTTCACAAATACCTTAGACGGCATCCCCATTTTTAAGTTTTATCCGGTTCCTGACGGCTCGGGACCTCCGGTCGCAAGCCAAAACATCTCCTTGCCCGATGAATGGCTTCCCGGTCGCAACTATCATCATGCCTGGTATTTGTTGAAAGCTGATTTGGGAATTCTGAAATCCAAACAGCTATGGATGAAATTCGATACGGTTTCCCATGCCTGCGTACTGTTTGTGAATGGCACTATGGTCGGACGCCACCAGGGCGGATATACTCCTTTCGAATTCGACATAACTTCCTCTGTCAAAGATGGTGAGAACCTTTTTGCCGTATGGGCACAGGATGATACGGTCGCGAGGCGACCCGATGGCGGCATTGTAAGTCAGATGGACTACGGATCCGGGGCTCTAAACGGTCAGATGGCTGGAATGAGGGGAGGTATCTATCTGGAGGAAAGAGAAAGCTCTCACATTTCAAGAATCCGCATCTGGACTTCAACGAGACAAAACAGTTTTAACGTCGAAACTTGGATTCGCGGCGGTACATCCGAACTAAGAGTCTCGCACACGGTTTACGAGTGGCCTGATGGAAAGAAGGTGCTGCTTGAAATTCCCGAAGCTTCTGTGCCTGCGAATTCCGCAGGTGAACTGAAAATCGAAAGCAACAAAACCTGGAGGGATGCAAAACGGTGGAGCCCTGCGCATCCGAACCTGTATGTGTTGCGCACTAGGATTATTTGCGACGGACATTCCGAGTCATTGGAAACCCGATTCGGATTTCGCGAATTCTGGATTGAAGGCCGACAGTTCATCCTGAACGGAGTTCCTGTCCGCCTCCTCTGAGATGGCGGCCATCCCTTCGAATTGCGTGACAGCATAGACCCCAGGAGATCTTTGGATTTCAACCGGCGCTGTCTGGCATTTTTCAAGGATAACTTCAATTTCATGTCGCTCCGGCTACATGACATGGTGCATCCTGCCTGGTCATCTCTGGCTGCCGATGAGGCTGGCGTTTTAATTATCAATCAGTCCGGATTGAGGCATAACCATATCCAAGGATACGATAAGGGAAGGGAAGACTTTCTCTCTAATCTCGAAATTGAGTTCGACGAGTGGTACTGGCGCGACGTCAACAACCCTTCGATCGTTATTTGGGATGTCGAGAACGAGTTGATCCGGGGGGCAAGACCTCCTGCCCGGGAAAAGTGGGTGCTCGGACTTGATGAATTCATATGGAAGAATGAGCCAAATGCGATAGTTGAGCATTCAGGGGCGGCGTACTACAGCCCACAACAGCAGATAATACATGTGCACATGCAGGAG
>CAZFWQ010000704.1:0-1567 GCA_964522755.1 uncultured Oscillospiraceae bacterium
TCTGGACTTAAATTGAGTTATCTTTATTAATGAAAATTATATTTTATATATTCGTTGTTTTATTTTTGTCACAGGCAAATGCTTTAGCTGATTACGGTTTCGGCCAATCGGACAGCTTCAGCGTTGATCTTATCACTGCACATGGCTCGACTAATAACGGCTTTGGCCAGTCGGCAAGTTTTTATGTCAATCTTCTCGCTGCCCATGGTTCGCCGAATGGCGGAGGTGCCAACAGCAGCAGCTTTTCTGTCAATCTCCTGGGTATCCGTCGCGGATACGCGGACAGCGATACGTCCTCTACCTTCGACTGGTTTGCTAATACGGCTCCGCAGCCGGGAACGATAGTAACAGCCACACCGGTTGTGTCTGGTTCTCTCAGGGAATTGTCCGGCGGCGTGTGGATTGATGCTGTCAATCTTCCTCCTTACGGTTCAAATGTCATTGTCTTAAGTCACGGCTGGAATGATGATGCCAACGGTTTGCTTCTTCTTGCGCAAGCTATCCAAACTCGCTTAAGCGATGAGGGAGTTACCGCATATATCTATGCGTGGAACTGGGGAAAAGGGGATCATGCCCCAAGCCTTGCAAATCCAAATGGGCTCCCGACTTCAGACGATCTTAACCCTCTGCAAGGGTGCTCGGACATCAAATGTGTGCTGACTTTTCCGTCTGTTACCGAAGTAGGAAAGACATGGAAGAATGCCAACAATCAGGGCGTACAACTGGGCCAGGTGCTTATTGACAAGGGGATCAAACCCGGTACTTACAATGCTTACAATATTCACCTGATCGGACATAGTTTCGGTGGCGTTGTGAGTGCCGTTGCCGCGAAAAAACTCTATGACGAGCAAAAGATACCAATAAAGCAGCTTACGACTATTGAAACTCCTGCCATGTGGTTCCCGGATGCGATCAGTGGGGTCATAGATCCGAAAACGGCAGAGCGGATTGAAGTGATTTATTACCAGTGGCAATTGTATTTTGCATGGGGGGCTACCGGCGGGCCCACGCAGATGGATACAGGCAATGTGATGAATCTTGCACTTAATCCGGCTCACTATGGGTGGCCGACCCAATATGCTTGGGTGCTGCATAGCCATGCGGTTGACTGGTACACAAAATCAGCGGGGGTATCGGCTACTGACTGCTTTGGAAATGGTTATGGATTCGGGTGGTCAACAGCGGTGGCGGGGAGCGGACAAGAATGGGCGGATAATTTGCCGACCGGAGTTCGCATCGAGAAGTTTCCGGAAGGCTGTACGGATATGATTGCGGCGGCGGCTGTTACCACAGGCAAGGCAGTGCTTAGGGTCGCGGATAAGACGAAAGATGCTCTTGAATCTGCCGCAAGTTGGGTTGGCGACAAAGTGAATATTGTGATGGATGGTGCAAAATCGGCGATGTGGTTCTTTGTGCCGACTAAGGTTTCCAGTATGGCGGCAGATAAATCGGATCGTTATGGGGTGATGGCCGGAGAAACTACGGCCGATGCGGCATTTGTGCGAAAAGACATCAAGGTGCCGGCGGGGGCGGAGCAGATGGTGTTCGATTATCGCTTCGGGTCGGT
>CAZFWQ010000705.1:0-1557 GCA_964522755.1 uncultured Oscillospiraceae bacterium
GGCAATTGTCCAACAAGCTGTTGGACAATTGCCTCGTCCGGCCAGGCTTCGTGAAAAGCCCGCATATACATCAGGTTGCTGCGCGAAAACCCTTTCATATCCGGAAAGGCGGAAGTCAGGTCTTTAGCCAACCGTTCGATGACCTTCGCCCCCCAACCCTCGTCCCGCTGCCGTTCCAGGATGTCCCGGCCGATCTGCCAGTAGAGCAGCACCAGTTCGCGGTTGACGGAAAGGGTGGCGCGTTGCTGGGCGGACTGGATGCGGTGCTTGAGGTCCGCCAGCCAGTTTGAGTACTCGCCGGGCGTAATGGACAGATCAGGCATGTTCACTCCATAGCAGCGTTGAACCGGCCCAACCGTAGCCCGGATGCAGCGCAGCGGAATCCGGGGTAAGCGCTGCGCACATGGATGACGCAATGAGGCCTTGGCCCTTGCCGATGTGCATATCAGCCCGCCGCCACATCGAGTTGCCCCAGACCAGCGACCCCATCATGAAACAGCTTGGCACTGGGACATGCGGGATGCGCGGCAGCGCCGGGTATCGTGAAACCGTGATTCCTGCATAGCCTCTTTGCAAAGCCCAGCTTGTTGCTGCCGGGGCCTCGGGCGTCCTTTTCCTGCGCCACCGCCTTCAAGCGTTCCCAGGGCATCCCTGGGGTTTCTTCGGGGCGCTCCTCAAAGGCATCCGGCATCCCCAACCAACTTCTCAGGGCAGCGGTATCCGCGAGAAACCACGCTTCAATCGCCTTGACGGCAATGAAGATCAGGCTGGTGTGTTCTGTACCGATCCGGTTGCGGACAAGCTCCCCATTCGGCGCATCCTCCAGGTCCGTCAGGATGACGATGTGGTCAGGATTCGCCCGCTTCGCCTGCATGACGATTTGCGCCATGTTCTGGGGCAACAGGTTTCCCCCGCCCTTGGCATTGATCACCGGCGAACAGATTTCGATTCCGCTCGCCCTGGCCCAGGCCATAAAAGCGGCAGACTCGATGATGATTTTTTCTGTGTCGCCCTCGACGATGAAGCTCACCCTCACCACGGCAAACCTCCATCGAAGAGATTCATCAGCCAGGCGGTGTCCAGACCCAAACTCCCCAGGTCACCGCTGTTTTGCGCCGCATTCTTGACTGTGGTTTTTCCATCCGCCTTGTTGACCAGCCAGAGTTCTTCCCGCTTCGACGCTCTCACCACAGACTCGCTATGCGTTGTCACCAGCACCGGATGCTCAGGCGTAGCGTTATCCCGCATCAACTGCACCAATTCGGCAATCGCCTTGGGATGGATGCCGCGTTCCGGTTCCTCGATCAAGGTCAATCCATAGCCACGAGATCGACTGAGAACCGCAGCCATGATGCACAGCGCATAAATGGTTCCATCCGAAATCAGATTCGCCGGGAAATACGCTTTGGTACCGGCCTCCTTGAATTTGATCACCGTACGGCCATCCAGACGCTGCTGTTCCGTGCCCAGCTTCTCCATGCCGGGTACGATCAATTCCATCCAGTCGATGATTTGCTCCCGGATTTCCGGGTTTTTCTCCAGGATGGACAGCATCGT
>CAZFWQ010000706.1:0-1557 GCA_964522755.1 uncultured Oscillospiraceae bacterium
GGGTCCGAAAACGTGGCGTACTCTGCCGTGGGAATGCCATGGCGACGCATGAAGCGAACTAATATTGCGAGAGAAGACGGGTAGGCGTGTAGGAAGCATGGCCCGATTGCCGCAATGTGCTTTATGTATCGCTCCATAGTCGTATCGTCCATGTGAAAATTGCTGTAGCAATGATTTCTCAGAAGGGGATCGTATGCGTGGTGCATTCCTGTTCGGTCCGCCTGCAAAGCATGCCCCCGGAGAACTGCTTTCGGGGTTCCATGAGTGTAGCCAACCCGCATCCAAGCCCTGGCCAGATGTGCGTATTCAATAGCCGACCGATCCCTGCCAATTAGAAACCTCATGGGTTCACCGCCGGAGCCCCCGGTCGCGACATAGTCTAAGCCGCGTTCATTCGGGCTAACGGTGAGCAAGTCACCCCAGTTGTTATTGATAGTATGTTTGTCTATAAAAGGCACCACCTTAAAATCATCATGGCTTTGAAAGTCATCGGGTTTGAAACCGGCTTCATCAAAAGAACGGCGATAGTAAGGAGAGTTCCTTTTGGCAAGCAGACAAATCTCGCGCAGTTGCTCAATCTGAAAGCGATTGATGTCATTTTTACTCCAGTTGTCAGCAGTGGCGACGAGGTGGTCCCATCGGCGATAGTTTTTTCCCAAGAGCAATCGCAACGGAATGCAGCCGACCAACGATCCAACCGGTCCCTTCAGAGAGGGTGGCAGATTCTCCCATAAGTTCTTACTTGAAAAAGCCCTCTTCATTTTCACTTGGAATATTCCGGCCAAAGTCAGCTTTAAAGTCGTTCCGGCATGCCGGGACAGTGTGAGAAATCCTTCTTATGTAATTACAAGACTTCCTTTTCGCATTAACGCAAATGGGCGAACTGTCAACGGCAGGTCAGAGAATTCCATCCCTCATGCTCGCAACGTCAGCCTTCCCTGGAGTCTGCGCCTGCCGAACGAGTGGCGGAAGACGCCCAGTGTCCTTTCCGGATACCTCAGACTACTACTTAATTGGCTCAACCGGGTGTAGAACCGGAGGAGATGGGCGAGCTGAAGAATCGTATTCGTATGCTCCGATATCGATTGCCCTTCCCTGGACCCTGGATTTGCGAAGAAAATCCTTCGGCCAAACATCGGCAGGATTGCCGGGGAAATCCGGATCATTGGAAAACGCGGCAATGAACTGTTGGTAAACATCCACGGCAGCGTTCATCTTGTAGCGCTGAGTTCCCTGATCAATACCCGGCGAACCGGATCGTAGCCTGTAGTCCCCACCTGCAGCATTCACATAGAGCGGAGTGCCTTTCAGATTGCCCGCTGTTCCCGGTTTGGAACCTAATCCGGCAGGATCCACCGGATTGGTATTCCAAACAGCAGGATCGGTATAGATATTCTCACAATCAGACAAAAGGAAATTTTCGAACAAATTGTTTTCGACATATAATTTGAGGCCGGAACCACGCTGGTACATGTAGATTCCTCTGCCGCCCGTCGGGTCCACCCCGCCACCGTCGTTAATATTCGAAAATATATTGTTATAAATATGAATTTCGCT
>CAZFWQ010000707.1:0-1554 GCA_964522755.1 uncultured Oscillospiraceae bacterium
GTTTGCCGCGTGACACATGAATACATGGTGTCCCCCACGGGCAAACTTCGCCAAAGTGCCTCCGCATCCTATCTCCAGATCATCGGGATGGCAACCCACTGCCAGTATGTTCATCGTTTTCGCATCCTGCCTTCCTGTTTTTTTGTGACAACTCTTGTGTCCGTGCGGTTTTCATGACCGTGAAATGATTCATATACTGCCCGAATTGATCACAGGCTGACAATGGCAATCATTCATTCCTTCTCGTAGACAACCTTTCCGCCTATCATCGTCATGCAGATGCTGATGTCATCATCGAAAACGACCATGTCCGCATCCATGCCCGGAGCGATGCAGCCCCTTCTTTGGCCCATGCCGAGGATGGCGGCCGGAGTGGTCGTCATCATCCGGATGACCTGCATGAGCGGAATTTCGGCCATGTTGCGCATGGTTCTGACAAGCCTGTCCGCAGTTGCCACGCTGCCTGCGAAAACAGACCGGTCCGGCAGTTTCGCCACCCCGTTTTCCACGATGACCTTCATGCCATCCCGCAAACTGCCGATGATGCTCTCCCCCTCCGGCATGCCCGCGGCCCTCATGGAATCGGTGACCAGCGCAGTCCTGCCCGGCCCCTTTATCTTGCAGACCAGTTTCAAGAGGCTTGCGGGAAGGTGAACGCCATCCGCGATGATTTCAACGGTGGATTCATCGAGGAGGAACGCGCTCTCAATGACGCCCGCATACCGGTATGCGTTGATTCGCCTGACGCCGGACATGGCGGAATACAAATGCGTGAAATGGGTGAATCCGTTTTCAAACGCCTCGATGACTTGTTCGCAGATGGCATCCGAATGCGCGATGGACGCCAGGATTCCCCTTTTCGCAAGCTCTCTCCCGAATGCAAGGGCGCCTGGGAGCTCGGGTGCAGCACTCCACCTGATGATGTCGTCCGACCAGCCCAGAATCTCCAGATACTCCTCCGGTTTCGGATCCCGGATGTATCTCGGATCCTGCGCGCCTTTCTGGGACATGGCGAAATAGGGTCCCTCCAGGTGCAGTCCAAGCATTCGCGCGCCATTTTTATTGGATGCTTTGGCTGTGCCGAACACATCAAAGACGTTTCGAAGCTCCTCCATGGTGCTGGTCAAAGTTGTCGGGACAATGGAGGTGGTACCGTGCCGCGCATGGGTTTCAACCGCCCCGAGGTAGGCTTCCACGGTGCCGTCCATGAAGTCATGGCCGCCCCCGCCGTGGGTGTGGATATCGATGAATCCGGGCGTCAGCCATTTTCCCCGCGCATCGATGGCCATGCAGTCTTCAACCTGCAAATCTCCTTCGCCCACAGCAACGATCAAGCCATCCTCGACAAGCACGTACCCATTTTCAAATTGCCTGAAAGGAGTGATGATTTTCGCATTGCACAGCTTTATCCTGTTCATGGAACCTCCCGGGTGAGTAAAAGCTTGACGCATGCAAACCGATTTCACCGATTTGCTTGATGAACCAGCTTGAAATCGCCAATATTTCATCCAAATTTAGGGTACCTGGCAAGAGACTACGGACTGGAAGAGATAT
>CAZFWQ010000708.1:0-460 GCA_964522755.1 uncultured Oscillospiraceae bacterium
TTTCACGGTTCCTGCCCGCTGGGGTGGGGGCGACGCTAAGGTTTCTGCCCCGTATGGTCCGGCAACTCATTGGATTCCTCTTTCACAAGAAGAACCGGCTGTTAAAATGCTACACTTCCACTTGTTCCTGATGGAAGGCTTCCACGATGTCGCCTTCCCGGATGTCGTTGAATTTATCGACCATCACACCGCACTCGAATCCGGCAAGCACTTCGCGGGCATCGTCCTTGAAACGCTTGAGGGAAGCGAATTTGCCATCGAAAACCACAATGCCGTCGCGGACAACCCGGATTTCGGAACTGCGGGTGATCTTGCCGTCTGTGACTAACGCGCCGCCGATGGATCCGACGTTCGAAACCTTGAAAATCTGCCGGATTGAGGCATGCCCGTCGATCACTTCGCGGAATGTGGGCGCCAGCATGCCCTTCATCGCCTTCTCCACATCGTTGATGGCGTCGTA
>CAZFWQ010000708.1:470-1554 GCA_964522755.1 uncultured Oscillospiraceae bacterium
GATGACTCGGTACAGGCGAAGGTCCACGCCCGCGGCTTCCGCCATGGAAGTGACGATCTGGCTGGGCCGCACGTTGAAGCCGATGATGATGGCATTGGCCACTTCCGCCAGTCGGACGTCCGACTCGGTGACGGATCCTACCGCGTCATGGATGATGCGGACCTTCACCTTGTCATTGCTCATCTTCAGCAAGGTTGCCTTGATGGCTTCCACGGAACCCTGCACGTCGGCCTTCACTATCAGGTTCAAATCCTGGACTTTTCCGGATTGTATCTGGTTGTACAGGTCGTCGAGCGTGATGCGGTTGCGGCCGACGATCGCCTTTTCGTGCGTTTCCTGCCGCCTGTGCTCCGCAAGGTTCTTCGCCACACGTTCATCTTCGACGACATAGAACAGGTCTCCGGCTTCCGGCACTTCGGAAAGGCCGGTGACTTCGACCGGTATCGACGGTCCCGCTTCCTTGATGCGGCGTCCCTTGTCGTTTGTCATGGCGCGGATGTGTCCGAATGTCGACCCCGACAGGATCGAATCGCCCACCCTGAGGGTACCGCGCTGGACCAGGAGCGTGGCGATGGGGCCCTTGTTCTTGTCGAGACGCGCTTCCACCACGGTTCCCTTGGCCTGCCGACCCGGATCGGCCTTCAGTTCCAGGACATCGGCCGTCAAAATGACCATTTCAAGCAGCTGGTCGATATTCGTGTGCTGCTTTGCCGATACCGGCACGGCGATGACGTCGCCGCCCCATTCTTCGATGACGATGCCGTGCTGCGTCAGTTCCTGCTTCACGCGCTCCTGGTTGGCATTGGGCTTGTCGATCTTGTTGATGGCGATGATGATGGCCACACCCGCCGCCTTGGCATGGTGGATGGCTTCGATGGTCTGAGGCATGACGCCGTCGTCCGCGGCCACCACGATGATGGCGATGTCCGTGACCTGGGCGCCGCGGGCACGCATGGCGGTGAACGCCTCGTGACCGGGGGTATCGAGGAATGTGATCTCACGGCCGCGGAGGTCGACGGTGTAGGCTCCGATGTGCTGCGTGATGCCGCCCGCTTCGCTTTCCGCGATTTTCTCACTGCGGATC
>CAZFWQ010000709.1:0-1541 GCA_964522755.1 uncultured Oscillospiraceae bacterium
GAGGGATTGGACACGATATGCGAAATATATCTCAACGGAATGCTTCTTGGCAAAACAGACAACATGATGATATCCTACCGTTTTGAGGCGACTCCTTTACAGGAGGGCGGGAATGAGCTTCTCCTCCATTTTCTGCCCTCCTGTATTGTTGCAAGGGAAAGACCGTTGGCGCCGGGCTATTATTCCCATAACCTTGCCAACTATGATATGATCTGCCTTCGCAAGCCGCCGCATATGTTCGGATGGGATATCGCGCCCCGTGTCATTTCCGCAGGAGCATGGCTCCCGGTCTATATCGAATTTGCTCCGGTGGAGCACATCGAAGACTGTTATGTGATGACGTTTGCAGAAAACGGGGAAGACGCCCCCGCCAGCCTTGAAGTCTATTTTGAACTCTCCATTCAAGCGGGTCTTCTGACGAATTACAGCCTTTCCATCCAAGGGTCCTGCGGGGATTCCCGTTTTGAAACCTGCACCCGTCTCCGCTTCACAAAAGGGACCCTGCGGATTCCGGTTGCCAATGCCAAACTATGGTGGCCCAGGGGATACGGTCAGCAAAGCTTATACAAAACGACAATCCAGCTGATCTGCAGCGGACAGGTGATTGACACATGGGAGCAGCAGGTTGGGATTCGTACAGTCAATCTGATTCGTACCGCCGTTACAGACGATCATCATCAGGGACGGTTTGAATTTCTGATCAACAAAAAAAAGGTATTCATCATGGGCACCAACTGGGTGCCGCTGGGTCCGTTCCACTGCAATGATATCAATCGGATGGACCAGGCGCTGGAAATGGTGGATGACATCGGATGCAATGCCATCCGCTGCTGGGGCGGAAATGTATACGAAAGTGAAAAATTCTTTGATTTCTGCGACCGAAAAGGCATCATGGTTTGGCAGGACTTTGCAATGGCCTGCGCAGTTTATCCGCAGGATGACCGGATGTTTCAAGAGATGTCGCATGAGATCATCCATGTAGTGAAACGTCTGCGCCGTCATCCGAGCATCATCCTGTGGGCGGGAGACAATGAATGTGACCTTCTGATGAGCCGCGCAGTAGGAAAGCGCGACCCTAATGCAAACCGCCTGACACGCAGGTCAATGAAAGATCTTCTGGAATTCGAGGATCCGGTCCGGACGTTCCTTCCCTCCTCTCCATTTTATGATGGAGAAGGATATCAGATGGGGCGGGAGTACCTGTCCGAAAACCATCTGTGGGGACCGCGGGATTATTACAAGGGCAAGCCCTACACCCAGTCGCTTTGCCACTTTGTCAGCGAGATCGGTTATCAGGGATGTCCCTGCGTCGAATCTATTAAAAAGTTTATTTCTCCCGAAAATCTTTGGCCCTGGCAGGACAATCCGGAATGGGAGCTTCATAACGGCGTGGAATACAGCAGCCCGGATGCACGGTTTAACCGGCTCGGATTGCTGGCAAACCAGATCAGGGAGATGTTCGGATTGATTCCAGACACCCTGGAGGAATTCTCTCAGGCAAGCCAGATCTGCCAGGCGGAAGCACTCAAATTTTTCATTGA
>CAZFWQ010000710.1:0-1538 GCA_964522755.1 uncultured Oscillospiraceae bacterium
GCCTGGTCGAGTGGGTTCACGCCCCTGTAAGGTGTGGTGGCACCGAGTTCCAGCGCGCAGGGTTCGTATCCGTCGAACCGCTGTGAAATGTGGCCTCGACCTCCGGTCATGGCACCGAGTTTCACGGAGTAGTCCATCGATGTAGCGACAGGCAGCCGCGCTTCCACGTGGAAACTGCCGTTTGCCATGGCGGGCGAATCGAATGTTCCCCGCATCTGGACAATGTCTCCGAGGATTCTGCTGACAAGTGTTTCCGGGGCTGAAATACGGCAAAGCGTCATTGGTTCCAGCAGGGTGGTGCCGGTGTTCACCAGGCCGTTCATTATGCCCATGGGTGTGGCTGTGACAAAATCGAGCGGATGGGTATGGAAAATATGGTGTTCGCCGTTCAGCAGCGTCACTTCCAGATCCGTGACTTCCCATCCGAGCGGCCCCTGTCGCAAAGCATCGGGCAACGCCTGCCAGACCTGGTTCTGATAACGCTGGTGCAGCTTTTCCTCACGAACCCATCCGCCGGTGTGCAGCCCGGACCCGCGCGGCAATGGCTTGAGGTAGAACTCAAGGATAGCCCAGCAGGGTTTTGGCATGGTATAGGATATGTATCCCGTTGCTGATTTTGTTGGCGTTTCCTTATAGATGACCACAGGGGGGCCAAAAGTCGCCGCCAGACCGAACCTGCGTTTCAAGAGGCTTCCCGGCATTGCCTGCTGGATGGTCCCCATGATTTTCACATGAAGCTTCCGTTCTTCCTTTATCCATTCAAGACCCAGCAGCGGGTCTTCATCCGACAATTCCTGGAGGGCGGCCACCATTGCCGGAATATCTGCGTCCTTTTCAGTGAAGACCTGCACCAGCAGGAGGGGGACTGCCATATGGGACGCAGCGGGAATGCCGTCCGAACTGCCAAGGAAGTCACCTATGCGCGCGTGTCCCATACCGCACACGGAGGCGATGTCACCCGCCTTCAGCAGTCCTGTGTCTTCATGTTTGTTCGCGTAGACTTTTCTGATTTGCGTCACTTTTTCCTGTATTCCCTGCGTGATGTTATCCACGACATCGCGGTTCTTCAAAGTGCCGCCATACAGGCGGACATGGGCTATCCGGCCCATCGTCCTGTCCTGCTCCAAACGGAAGACCACGCCGGCCAGCGGCATTTCCGGGTCTCCCGCTGGTGGTGGCAAGTATTCCAGAATGGCATCCAGCAGCGGTTCCATTCCCATTTCCTTCAGCGCAGCCCCAAACAGTACCGGAAACAACCTTGCCTTGCGGGATTGCTTGATCAGGCTGGCCTTCAGTTTTGATTCCGAAATGACTTTGCCATCCAGCCATGCCGTCATGAGGGCGTCGTCCCCTTCGGAAAGCCGTTCCATCCAGTCGTCCGTGAACCGGGTGCCGCTGACCGAGAACAACCCGGTTACGACAGGTTCGCCTTCATATAGACCGGATACGCGCTGAACCGCCAGAATATCGGGCGTGAGATATTTTTTGATTTCTTCAAGCACCTTATCCGGGTCGGCACCTACGCGTTCCAGTTTGTT
>CAZFWQ010000711.1:0-1023 GCA_964522755.1 uncultured Oscillospiraceae bacterium
CAGACAATACTTGTCGTCGTCCCTGGACTCAACACGCTCCTTTGCGACACCGCATGAACCAGGAGGAGGAATGATGACATCGTCGCCGGGTCTCCAGTCCG
The DNA here is from genome assembly GCA_964522755.1 of uncultured Oscillospiraceae bacterium. Classification (GTDB taxonomy): domain Bacteria; phylum Bacillota; class Clostridia; order DSM-8532; family DSM-8532; genus JAEWSN01. Next base: position 102 of record CAZFWQ010000711.1, read on the forward strand.
CCGGCGTGGCCACGCCATCGGCATCCGCTTTCTGGAGTGCAAGGATGATACGCTTGATTTCATCGAAGTTTCTTCCGGTGGAGAGCGGATAATAGAGAATGCAGCGAATCTTCGCCTTCGGATCGATGACGAACACCGCACGAACGGCTTGCGTGTTTGAAGCATTCGGCTGTATCATGCCGAACTTGTTGGCCACTTCCATCCTGATATCCTCAATCAGAGGGAAAAGAACCTCCACGTTTTCCATGCCTTTGTACTTGATTTTTTCCTTGATGGTCCGAAGCCAGGCGATGTGGGCATAGATTGAATCGATGGACAAGCCGATCAGTTCCGTATTCAGTGACTTGAAGTCGTTCTGCATGGTGGCGAATGTCATGAACTCCGTGGTACAGACGGGGGTGAAGTCAGCAGGATGGCTGAACAGGATGACCCATTTCCCTTTGTAGTCATCAGGGAAGTTGATTTCACCCTGCGTGGTCTTAGCCTTGAACGAGGGCGCATCGTCACCGATCAAAGGCATGCGGAAGGCGGTTGCTTCATCCATTTTTCAATACCTCCTTATCAGAAATCAATATCCAACATGGCTTGCCATGCAGGTTTTCCTGTCTGCAACGCATACATCGAATGTACGGTTGTAGCCTCAATCCGGACCGGTTCCCATGAGATGTTCATCGGAAGAATCGACTGTGTTCATGCCCGTCCAGACCTGGTGGATGCCGAAGGGAAACTGAATCTGTCAAAACTCGATCTGATTTGATTCTTCAGCATTCGCCATGATGCTGATGCTCGTGGCAAATACTTCCAGTCGATTCAAGCTTGCCTTCCGCCATCAGCAGCGCAGCCCGTGCAGCATTTCCGGTTGCGCCTGTCATCACCGTGCTATCCTCTTCGTTGAACATCTCGACGGCACCGCCCCCCCTCC
>CAZFWQ010000711.1:1033-1528 GCA_964522755.1 uncultured Oscillospiraceae bacterium
CCGGAAGAAAACCCGGTCGATGACCAGGGTTCGGGACAACCTGGGTCGAAAGAATCTTCCCGTTGGCTGTTGTGAAAATGGTGAAATTTTCACAATGTCCGAAGTGTCCGGCAACGTCTGCGCCTTCGCATGCTACTGCAATCTTCATGATGTATTCCTCCTCATGTCACTATGGATCATTCATATATGGGTTGTTTCCATCACAAATGGTCTGCAGGCCACAATCGGTTCTGCAGATCCACCCATAACTTTCTCAGAACGGCTGCCGCAGGACTATCCGACACGTTCACCAGCGGTTCTCCCCGGTTCACTGCGCTGATGGCCGCCTTGTCGTACGGGATGCGCGCCAACAACGGAATACCCAGTGAATCGCAATACCCGGAAATCTGGTCCGAATAACCCGGATGCAAGTCATAACGGTTAATGCAGACAAGGCATTCCGCACCGAATTGTCTGGCGACATCCACCAGCCTCCCCATGTCGTGCAGTCCGGAC
>CAZFWQ010000712.1:0-1527 GCA_964522755.1 uncultured Oscillospiraceae bacterium
GTTCGGGTATAAATGTGAACTGGTTCCTCAATGCGACTTATTCAATGAGGCGGGACGCGATGAAGCTCCAGGGTCTCTCCCGGCGCAGTTTCAAATGTCAGTATCTCACCCGTCAGAACCTTATCCATTTCACCGTCACGCAACAACTTGATTTTTTGACCGGGCCAAGGATTCTGCACCACGCATTCCCGCCCTTTTTCACTTTCAATCCGAATATACAGCACATTTCCATCCTTGTACTCGGAAGCGGCGAGAAAAGCCCCGTATCCCCGAAGTCCCACAAACCGGGCAGGCACGTTCTCCGGCCATACGGGGAAGAATCGCAAAATGCCTTCATGACTCTGAAAAAGCATCTCGTTTATGCTTCCCGGAATTCCGCTGCAATTTTCAATGCCCCCGCCTTCATGTTCGATGAAAAGGTTGGGAAGGCCCCGCAGCAGGCATTGTTCGCGAAGTTTGTCCAAAAGCGTTTCAGGATCATACCCCAGTCTTGCTCCTGCTGCATAGTAGGAGCTGAACCCGTTTCCGTTGTCCCATATGCCCAAAGCCTCAAAAGTATTGATGCCTGTTTCCAGCAGGGATGGATCTGATCCTATCCCGATTTGCCCCGTGGGAAAAATGTTCCATACCCCTACATGGCAATCGGTCCACTCCAATCCTTTTTCAGCTGCCTTGAAAACCGTTGCCCCGTCTCTCTCATATACGGCAAACCCGGAGATGTGCGTCAGGATATGCCGCCATTTTTCATGCAGATCCCCATCTGCGCCCAGTTCACGGCTGATTTCAAGTATGCCGCGGAACAATGCCCGAACCAGTGCCAGCGACAGAAGATTATTCACATCTTCCGTGCTGAACGACTCAAGTGCGGCATCATGATATATCACATAACGCCCGTCTTCGAACACCAGGTAATCTTCCCAGAACTCCGCCGCGGCTTTTATGTAAGGATAGACTGTTCCTGCATAATCCATGTCGTACGTGGAAAAGAACCTCATCAGGAGGTTGAGGCAAAGAAACGCCGCATTGGACTTTTGAGACCAGAAGATATTGGCGCATATGATGCCGTTGGGACCAAGCTCCACCGGAGCGTATATTCCCCGGCAGCCTAATAATTCCTTTGCAAAAATAGTGCAGATTTCCATGGAATCAAGAAGCGTCGGATGATAGCAGTCGGAAATGCCGATATGGTTGCTTGAATAAAGCCCCCAGAAGGGTGCCTGGTAATTGTAGTTGACAGTATATGAGCCCGTCCATTCCGGCGTGTCCGTTGTAATCCAGTTGCCGAACAGGCCTGGGGCCGCCTTTCCGCCGCGCATGCAGCAGGCGAGAATATACTGGGAGCCATAATAATACTTTTCAAGAAGATAATCATTGATGTCGACAAACGATTCCACCCAAAAATCCGACCACCATTTCCTGTGTTCCGTCTTTACCGAATCCAGGTTATCCAGTCTGTAACCGGAAACACATTTTTCGGAAAATGCAAGCATTTCAGCAGTCTTGAACGCAAACTTCCTGGGCTTGAGG
>CAZFWQ010000713.1:0-1520 GCA_964522755.1 uncultured Oscillospiraceae bacterium
CGGCGGCGGTGAGCACCAGGCGCGCGAAGTGCGCCGGAAGGCGCTGCTCCTGCGGCGGCAGAACCGGCCAAGGCCTGAAGTTTCTAAAAAAACGCGACCCGATCCCTGCCCGGTGAGGACACCGGGGTTACAAAGACATACGGATTCGGTGTGATTCCTGTAGGCCCGGTGTCCTCACCGGGCGGGATGTTGCTTTCAGGCGGTTTTTTGAGGGAATCAATGATTTGGTCTGGAGGAATGCATCGACCCTTTGCGATGTCGGCCTTGCCCATTGCCACTATTTGCAACGCGTTCATAGGAATGAATCCATACCGTTTCACCCTTTGGGCGGGTTAGGTTGGCTGGGCGTGATACTGACGCCCGAATGAGCCGAGAATTGAGTCTTCTTTTTCTGCGATTTCTGGATTGATGCATACGAGAAAATCTATAAGCAAATAAGGCGCACGTCTGGTGAAATTGATTTGCCTGAGGGTGCGTCGACAAATGAAGAGGTCTCGGAGTTCAAGATTATCAAGGGCGAAAATGTCAAGATAAGCCCTCTTTTTGTCCTGGATCGCATTCTCCCCAACAAAATGCAAGTAAAAGCACTTCAAGGAATTGATCGAATTCGGAAATCAGGGCAGAAGAAGGCTTTGCTTATTTCGGCAACGGGCACTGGGAAAACATATCTGGCCGGATTTGACGTACAGATATGCAAACCTCGCAGATGTTTGTTTTTAGCGCATCGTGAGCAAATACTCAATCAGTCGGTGGCAAGCTTTCGCCGTATTCTGGGTCAGGGAGTTACCTTTGGGAAATTTGCAGGGACTTGCCGGGAACCAAATGCGCAGGTTGTTTTTTCTACAGTGCAGACAATGTCAAAGGAAGATAACCTAATGTCTTTTTCCCGAGATCATTTTGACTATATTATCGTGGATGAGACACATAGGGCTGGTGCTGAAACCTATCGGAGAATACTCGGGCATTTCACACCGTCGTTTCTTCTAGGCATGACAGCGACTCCCGAACGTATGGATGGATATAATATCTTTAAAGATTTCGATTACCAGGTTGCGTATGAAATTCGCCTGCAGGAAGCACTTCGAGAGGAGATGCTCTGCCCGTTCCACTATTTCGGCGTGTCTGAAATCCTGGTTGATGGCACAGTACTCGATGATAAATCACAATTCAAACACCTTGTCTCTGAGGAAAGAATACGGAACATCATCGAAAAAGCAAGTTTTTATGGCTTTCATGGAGACCGGGTAAAGGGTTTGGTTTTTTGTTCCCGGAACGAAGAAGCCAGGCAATTGTCTGTCTTATTCAATCGGAGAGGGTATGAAACGCTTGCATTATCTGGTGCCGATGACCAGTCTGCACGTGAAATTGCAATCGCGAGACTTGAACAGGATGAAATCCATGGCCGGCTGGACTATATATTTACCGTTGATATTTTCAATGAAGGAGTGGATATTCCGAAGGTCAACCAGATACTGATGCTCCGTCCAACTCAGTCCGCCATTGTCTTTGTGCAGCAGTTG
>CAZFWQ010000714.1:0-1516 GCA_964522755.1 uncultured Oscillospiraceae bacterium
CGAAATTCTCCGTAAAATAGGGTATCATGGCTTCAAGCACTTCAGGCTTTACCCACGTCGTCGCCGCATGGTCCAGATAAATCATACCGCCACCCATTCTCTTCTCCTGTCCAACACCGATGCAGAACCGTTTTCAAGATTCTTTAAATACATCGTACAATGATGGTCAGACATCGTCAAGTAGTCGAGGCTACAGAACTGCCTTTTATCTTACTAAAACAATAGGATATGATATAACCGCATTCTGATTCATATTTTACCCTTGCGAACGCAATTCCAACCATCGATTATGTCAGCATGCGGCATGATGCCAACAAACGGCATCATGCCGGCACGAGGTATCTTGACAACAAGAGGCAGCATGCCGGCAAGCAGTTCCTCTCAATTTGGCCGTCATTTCAGACAGCGGCCAAAGCTGCCCTCGCTGCATCCACAAAGCAGGCCATCTTATGCGGATCCTTCCATCCCCCGGTTTCCACGCCCGAAGAAACGTCAACGCCCCATGGGCGGACAATCCGGATGGCATCGGCCACGTTTTGCGGATTCAGGGCGCCTGCAAGCACAAAAGCCTTTTTAGCCAGCTTTTTCATGTTCAACTCGAATACTTCACTGACTCCGCCTGCTCCTTCAGGATGCCATGCGTCAATCAGGAACCGGTCAACCGGCAGGACCGCCGTCGGTTGGAAGGAGACAGCGTCAGTGACCCGGATTGCCCTCCAGATCATGATTCCCCGGGGCAGCAGTATGCGCAGCCGCAGCACATATGCCGCGTCTTCGACTCCCTGCAGCTGGACCACCCGCAAGCCGCACCGTTCGGCCGTACGGGCCACCGTTTCAGGCATGTCGTCCGCAAACACGCCCACCGGAAGGATGGCGTGACGAAGATGGGCAACCAGGTTTCGGGCTGTATCCGCATCAACCTGCCGCCGGCCGGCGGCAAAGACGAAACCGGCGAAATCAGGCAGTATCAGGTTGACCGCCTCAATGTCCTTCATCTGGACCATTCCGCAGATTTTGACGTGCATGTGCGCTCCTTCCGATCAAATATCCATGTTCATGACATGCCGGACTTCCGACAACGTTTGTTCCGCCACTTCTCTCGCCTCGCGGATACCGTTGAGCAAAACCGTCCGAACAAATCCGAGGTCGGACTCAAGTTCTTTGCGTTTTGAACGGATGGGACGGAGATATTCATTCAGTGTCTCCGTCAGCAGCTTCTTCAACTGTCCCGAACCACCGTCGCCGATGCGTTCCGCGATTGTTTCCGGCGCTTCGCCGGTTGACAGCGCGATGAGCATCAGCAGATTCGACACTTCAGGCCTGTTCACGGGATCATATTCGATATGCCGCCCGGAATCCGTCTTCGCCTTCTTCAAAAGCGCTGCCGTTTCATCTTCCGTCGCACTGAGCATGATGGTATTGTTGCGGCTCTTGCTCATTTTCTGGTGTCCGTCGAGTCCCATGATGACCGGTGCCTTGCTCAGCAGCGGCTGCGGTTCCGGGAAAACTGGCTTGC
>CAZFWQ010000715.1:0-1515 GCA_964522755.1 uncultured Oscillospiraceae bacterium
GGCAAAGCCGCGAGAGACCGCGCTGAAGAGCTGCTAAACATGGTAGGGCTTGAACCTTACTTTATGGGCAGGTTCCCCAGTGAATTTTCGGGCGGTCAGCGCCAGCGCATTGGGATTGCCCGGGCATTGAGCGTCAACCCACGTTTTATCGTCTGTGATGAACCGATTTCTTCCCTGGATGTGTCGATCCAATCGCAGATAGTCAATTTGCTCAAACGCTTGCAAAAGGATTTGGGGTTGACCTTCCTGTTCATCTCGCATGACCTGTCGATGGTGCGGTACATCTGTGACCGTATTGCCGTGATGTACCTGGGAAAAATCGTTGAACTGGCAGAGAGTCAGACGCTGGTCAATACAACCCTGCACCCCTATACCCATGCGTTATGGTCTGCCGTTCCCCTGGCTGATCCGGAGTTGGAAGAAAAGCGCGAACGGGTGACCCTGGAAGGTGATGTTCCCAGCCCGGTCAACCCGCCGGCGGGCTGCCGTTTTCACACGCGCTGCCCGCGGGTGATGGATGTCTGCCGCAAGGATGAACCTCCTATGAAAGAGGTTAAGCCCGATCATTTTGTGGCCTGTCACTTGTATTGATGCTGGCGGTAAAGTATTGCACCTGGATATGAATTATCGCTGCGATACAAAGCAATATTTAATTTATAATGACTGCAGCAGTGGATTCCACTGCTGCAGTATAGATCATTGCAGTTTATATCACTGTTTAAGGATTGGTAAATGTTTCGATTAAAACTGGATATTACGACGCGTTCGACAGTCAGCCCCAAACAAGAAACAAATAAGGAGTTGCCGACGCAAGCTTCGACGGCTCGGACTTCATTGAGACGCAGAGTGACTCTCACCCTCGATGGTGTTGGCGCAAGCCACTCTGCAGCGACCGAGTTTGACTTTTCGTTGTCTGTACAGGATCAGGAAGATTTTCGCTGGTATTTTGAGGATTACGGCAGTGAAAATCACTGCCTGGTTCATTCTATTGAGCAGGCGTCCACGGGAAAAACCTCGGCGGAGAGCGCTGTGCAGATCGAGAAAAAACTTGCGAGCATTGGCAAGACATTGTTCAAAAAAGTTTTTAATGCGAATGAAAAAACCGCTGCCTTGTGGGCAGTCATAAAAGATCACCTTGATGATGTAAGGGTTGAACTGTTGACGGATGAAACCGCCATCCCGTGGGAACTGCTGATGGCAAAAGCTCCGGCAGCTGATTCCGAGACGCAGAGCCCGCTTGCCCTTTCTGTGGCTTCATTTGTGCGTACTGTGGCTGTCACCCCTGAAAAGGCAGCGCCAAGCGGTGCTTTGGAAGGCGGGGCTGTCCGAATATTGATGGTGATCCCGCGTATCGGCGGTGGGGATCACATCTCCTTCCAATCCGCTGCCATGCGCATGGTGACCGGGTTGTGCAAACCTTGCCGTTCGTATATGCAGATGGATGTCTTGCATCCACCCTCCTTTGCTACCTTCGAAAAGGCGCTGCGCCAGGCAAAAGAGGATGGAAAACCTTAT
>CAZFWQ010000716.1:0-1511 GCA_964522755.1 uncultured Oscillospiraceae bacterium
CTACGGTGCTGTCTTGGATTCGGTGATGCAGTACCGCGTGGTCTTCACGAATTCATGCGTTCTCTTCCCTCAATACAAGACGTGGGAGGTCTGCATCAAGAAGTTGTGCGACTTTCCGTATTGTCCGTGCATTGAGAAGCAGCTTCAGAAAGAACTGATGGCCAGGGGGATTCATTCGGCGGCAGTTGATTATGGCGGAGAGTTCATCAGTTCCGTAATGAAGATCATTGAACGGGCAGTCGTATCCGCCAAACGCGAGGGCGTCATCAAGGAATGCCACGCGGAAGAGGGCGCCGTGGCCGGCGCGGCGCGCGAGGCATTGTCGCAGGTCATGCCGAAAGCGCTCGGGCTGAATGTGGGCGGCAAAATCGGGGTTGCCCGCTGCGGCGAACATGTGAGTGTAGCGGTATTCTTCGGGATCGGCCTGCTGCATTTGAACGAGATGGCCATTGGCACGGGGCATCGTGTGGTTTAAGCAGCTTTGCGATGACGGGCGCCTTACTCGTCGGAATCCCCGCAGATACCTTCTTATCCTGTACCTTGGAGGAAGTGAATGAAGAATCTCCAAATAGCCATTGACGGGCCTTCGGGAGCCGGGAAAAGCTCCGTTGCAAGGCATGTCGCCAAAGCTCTGGGCATGCTGTATCTGGATACCGGCGCCATGTACAGGGCGGTGGCCCTGAAAGTCATGAGGCGCGGAATCCCGATGTCGGACAGCGTGGCGATAGCCGCGCTGATGCAGGATACCCGAATAGACGTTGTGCACCGCGAAGACGGGCAGCATATCCTGCTGGACGGCGAGGATGTTTCCGGAGACATCCGGTCCAGCGGTGTATCCATGGGCGCATCAGCCGTTTCCGCCATCCTGGCGGTTCGTGAACGACTTGTGTCCCTGCAGCGGGAAATCGCCGGACGCGCCTGCGTGGTCATGGACGGCAGGGACATCGGCACGAAAGTTCTTCCTGGTGCCGATGTAAAGATTTTCCTCACGGCCTCGCCCGAGGTGCGGGCGAAGAGACGGTTTCTTGAATTGCAGGAAAACGCCATGCTGGACAAGTCATATGAGGCGCTGCTCGAAGAGATTCGGATTCGGGACAGGAATGACAGCAGCCGTGCCCATTCGCCGCTGGTCATGGCAGAAGACGCCGTTCTGCTGGATACGACGGGACTCACCCTGGAGGCAGCCTCCGAAGCCGCCATGGCAGTGATTGAAGCCAGAAAGGAATGAGATGCTTTATCGTCTTGCCCGACTCATTGCCACTGTCTATATGGTCTTGTTCCACCGGATTTCATTTGTCGGCCGTGAAAACATCCCGGCCGAGGGACCGGTCCTCATCTATGCCAACCATCCGTCCGCATTCGACATGGTCCTGATTGCGGCGCGCATCAAGCGAAAGGTTCATTTCATGGCCAAGGCGGAACTTTTCGCCAATCCCATCCTGGCGTTTATTTTCAAAGGCCTCGGCGCTTTTCCGGTTCATCGCGGGAAAGGGGATGCCGGCTCCGTCAAG
>CAZFWQ010000717.1:0-1506 GCA_964522755.1 uncultured Oscillospiraceae bacterium
ATTCAGCAGCAACTTCTGAAACTGGAAGCAGAATTGCCGGTATTGAAGCAAAGTCAAGCCATCTTCGGCGGTTGGTCGGCAGTCATGTCCGGAATCAAAGCGGTCGAAGGGCTCAATCGCAATGAAACGGAGATGATTCTGGCGCAATTTGCAGAAGCGGGTCGCATACCCTCCCTTCGGGATAAACGAGATGAAACCGTGCGGGAACTGGGTGGTCTCGACTTGGCCTGGGTACTTGATGTGAGCCGCCAAATTGCCGATTTGTTTTCCGTGATCTCAAAAATGGAGGGTGACATCACAAAACGTGAAGGGGAAATCGGCGCATTGCGGCAACAGCTCAATTCGCTGCAGCAGGACAGGATTCCCGAAGCAGAAAAGGTGCGTGCATTTTCCCGTGAACAGGTTGAGCGGCAATTTCCGATGGATTGGCGAAACGCCGTGGGTGAGGTCCGGTTTCAGGCAGAATTGTCTGCCAAGGGCATGCCGGAACGGGTTGCGGCAGATTTCAAGCCGCAGCTGGGGGGACGGGAAAACAGCATTGAAAAGCTGAAAGACCTGTTGACAAACGCGCGGTCGGATTATAACAGGGAGTACCGGTACAGCCTTGACGTGACGAGTGCCGACAATACGAAATTCGATGCCCACCTGAGACAACTGCAGCAGGAGGAACTGCCTCAATACGCGGAAAAGATAAGGGTTGCAAAGGAAATGGCCTACGAGCAGTTCGCCAGCCAGTTTCTTGCAGAGATGAAAGACAGCATAGAAAACGTCCGTACCCGAATTGATGAATTGAACCGCGCCCTGAAGGCCTATCGCTGGGGAACCGAGCGGTTCCTGTTCCAGGTGACGGAGAATCCTCAATACAGGCGGTTCTATGACATGATTGCGGATCCGTTGCTATTGGAAGGCTACACCATGATGTCCGCTCTGTTCCTGGAAAAACACAAGTCGGCCATTGATGAGTTGTTTGCCAAAATCGTGGACATGGGCACGGCACCGGACGGGGATGCCAGGACCGAGATGGAGCGCAACATCCGCCTGTTTACGGATTACAAAACCTATTTGCGTTTCGATATGGTGTCGATCGACGAAAATGACAACCGGCAGCGGCTTTCCCGCACCCTTCTGAAAAAATCGGGCGGCGAAACCCAAACCCCTTTCTATATCGCAATGCTCGCTTCCTTTGCGCAGTTGTACCATATCAATGACAGGAAATACAATATGGCCCGCATCATCCTGTTTGATGAAGCATTCAGCAAGATGGACGGGGAGCGTATCAGGGAAAGCATCCTGATGCTGCGGGAAATTGGCTTCCAGTGCATCCTGTCAGCTCCGCCGGAAAAGATAGGCGATATCACCCCGCTGGTGGACCGAACCATTGCGGTGATGCGGCAGGGCCATTGGTCCTTCACCCAGGCTTTCGACGCGAATCGGCTTCTGTCTGCGCAATGGCTGGAAGAGGAGAGTGGTGGCGGATTGGATCACGTGGGCTCCTTAGGCAATACG
>CAZFWQ010000718.1:0-1504 GCA_964522755.1 uncultured Oscillospiraceae bacterium
AAGGCAAGCCTCATGGTTTGTGCATGGTGCTTGCCATGCGTTTCACAAATGTATGTTGAAAAGTAAGCAAGGGGGTGTTGAATTGAGTCATTCACTATCGAGTCGGGATGCCTACAGTCTGATGCTGAAGGAATACCCGGACGTGATGAACATCGAACAGATGTGCCAGGCCTTGGGCATCAGCACGAAAACCGGTTACCGGCTTCTAAAGAACGAAGCCATTCTCTGCCTGAAAATCGGGCGGACCTACAGGATCCCCAAGCCACATGTACTGTCATACCTTCGCATCGGTCGGGAAGATACTGCGTGATAGTCCGCCGTATCATGGCGTTGTACCGACAGTCTGTGATAGGCTGATTCTGTCAACGGCAGGTCATCCCAACTGCGAAAAGGAGGTCATGAAATGTTTGCAGGACACCTGCAGGAAAAGAAAGGTCTTTACTATCTGGTGATAAGTTATCCGGGAAGGGACGGGAAGCGTAAGAACAAATGGGTCGGTACCGGATTGCCGACCAAGGGGAACAAGAAGCGGGCGGAGGCGCTGCTGACAGAAGCCAGGAAAAACTTCGTCCCGGACGAATTGCCGCTAAAGAAGGAAATCCTGTTTGCGGACTTTCTGGAGGAATGGCTGGAAATTGTTCGGCACTCCATCCAGAAGGTAACATATTCATCGTATTCCAATGCGCTGAAGGGGGTTGTGATTCCCTACTTCAGGGAGAAGGGCATCACCTTGTCAGGGCTTCATGCAAAGGACATTCAGGATTTCTACCAGATCGAACTGAAGCGGGTTACGGCCTGTTCCGTGATTCACTATCATGCGAACATCCATAAGGCGCTGAAATATGCCGTCAAGATCGATTTGATTCCAGTCAATCCGGCAGATAGGGTGGAACGGCCGAGGATAGACCGTTTTATCGGCAGCTTCTATGACAGCATCGAGATGAACCGGCTGTTTGATGTCATCAAGGAAACCAAGCTGGATATGCCTGTTCTACTGGGCGCTTTCTACGGTCTGCGACGTAGCGAGGCCATTGGTCTGAAGTGGAATGCGATTGATTTCAACCGGAACACTCTGACTATTCAGCACACAGTTGTCTCCTGCAATCTGGACGGCCATATGATCACGATTGAGTCTGACTCGACCAAGACTCGTTCAAGCATGAGGACACTGCCTCTTGTCCCTGAGTTCCGCGAAAAGTTATTGACCATGAAGGCAAGGCAGGAAGAGTACCGAAGAATCTGCGGACGGTCGTATTGCACTGACTATCTGGATTATGTCTGTGTGGACGAGATGGGGGAGAGAATAAAGCCTGGTTTTCTGACAACAGCATTTCAAAGACTGCTGGAGGAAAACGGCCTGCGAAAGATCCGCTATCACGATCTTCGGCACAGCTGCGCCAGTCTTCTGCTGGCCAACGGTGTGCCGATGAAGCAGATTCAGGAATGGTTGGGGCACAGCGACTTCTCGACCACCGCCAACATTTACACGCATCTTGATGTCAAC
>CAZFWQ010000719.1:0-1502 GCA_964522755.1 uncultured Oscillospiraceae bacterium
ACAGCAGGAACAACAGTTGCGACAACAGCTGCGACAACAGAGGCAACGACAAAGGAAGAACCCAAAGCCATCAAATGGATGATGTATCAAGTCGACGCAGGAATGAATATGAAAGAGCCTAATCTCAAAATCTATCAGCGTATTAACGAATACGCGAATGTGAAGATCGAACCGATGGTCGTGCCTGCTGACACATATGTAGACAAGTTTAGCACAACCTTTGCATCGGGTGATGTTCCCGATCTTGTGCTGAACTCTGAAACTTTGAAGCTGGTCAACGAAGATCTCGGACCAGCCGGATTGCTGGTACCGATCAGTGATCATCTGGATAAAATACCCAGTTTAAAAAAATATCTGGATAAATACGAGAGTCAGATTCCCTTGATCACTGCCACGGATGGCAAAATATACGTTGTACCCTGGATCAATGATTTTAAGCCCGAGGGTTCTGGTCTCATGATGCGTGAGGATATTCTAAAGGCAGGTAATTTCGATCCCGCATCGATCAAGACCACGGATGACCTGTATGCAGCATTCAAGGTTCTTCAGGAGCAGAATGCTGGCAAACCGGTTCTGAATTGCCGCTCTGGTATAGAACGTATGGAATTCATGACAAATATCTTCGGGGGCGGTTTTAGCATGAGATGGAATCCTGATACGAAAGTCTGGTATCAGGCCGCCATCACCGACAACACCAAGGCCGGTGTTACGTTCCTGAACACTCTGTATGAAGATGGTATCCTTGCCAAGGATTGGGCGAGCAACACCGATGAACTCTGGGAGGCCGCCTTCAGAGGAGGGGAGCTTTATTCCTCCTATGATAATATGATGCAGCTCTCAGCAATGACATTGGCTGAAGGCCAAAAAATGATTTATATTTTGCCGCCGACATACCAAGGTAAAATATGGCCGAGACCTTACGAAGCGAACATCAATCAGTGGGTTGGAAATGTCATCAGTTCCAAATCAAAGGCTATTGACAATATCCTCATGATAATGGAGTTCTTTTTCAACGATGCCAATCAGACATTCATTCAATATGGCGAAGAAGGCATAACATTCGTCACGAGAAGCGATGGACTAAAGGCCTATAAGGAAGGCAACGTCTGGTATGGCGCTACGGGGCCACTTTCCCAAGAATACGGATGTGGTTGGATGCTTACTATGGTTGCGCCTTTTGAACGCACTTTTTGCGAATATTTGAGTCCAACTGATTTGACGCCGAGTCCATGGATACCTGCCTACAATGCTTATGCCGATGGCGTGTGGACTTACACAAACCCAATCTATCAGTTCAATGCAGAAGAAATTGAAAAACTGAATGCAATTGAACCAGCTTTGAAAACTTATATCCAAGAATCAATAACACAGTTCATCTCTTCTGTCAGGTCACTTGACAAGTGGGACGAATTCGTGAAGACCGTCAAGGATATGAGTAACGAACAGGTTGTTGAAATCTACAATACGGCAACAACCAGAACAAACAAATAAGATCAGGCTGA
>CAZFWQ010000720.1:0-1502 GCA_964522755.1 uncultured Oscillospiraceae bacterium
TGCACTTCCCATTGGGGTATCCCCTTGCGCTGCCAATGTTGGAGGGTAAAAAGACTCTGCCCCTTGAAAGGGCAAGGTTATCTGTACAGGCCCGAAGGTCACAATTCCGACTTCCACACGCTTCATGGCCAAAGCGTCTGCTGCCAATTCGTCTTTGAAGGTGATCAATCCGGCATTCAGCGCATCTATCGGTTGCCCTTGCATTGAGCCGGATACATCCAACAGCAACAGACAAGGGCAACGCGGTTCCGGGTTGTCAGCGAAATCAGATGTTCCGAATGCAATTTGTTCGGTCATTGTGATTTTTAAGTCTGGTGTTGTCGCAGTGCTTTGTACAGCAGTATACCAAAGTAAGCGCGGGAGCGGGCCTGCAACCTCTAACGCCCATCATCACCCGCCCGCATCATCTTTTGACAAGGCGATTTCTCCGCGCCGGGTCGGGTGAATGATGATGTTAGCCCCTTAGCCCACTAACACAGTAGGTCTTCACCATTGGGAACTGCTTGTGAAGTATCTGACTGGTGTCAATTGAGACAAGGAATTAGCAACGCCTTGGATTGGAGCGCAGCGGGTGGAGTCGGTGAACGTAACCCCAGTATTTCGAATGCCTGGGGCATGAGCTGGATTGCTTTGCCCCAGGAGCTCAGTATGTGCTGCCGGTAGTCACTTCGCGGTGAAGGGTAGCGAGGAGTGATGCAGCACGATGCGGACTTCTCCGTCCGGCTCCCTCAAGAATGCCCACGTTTTGTCCACGGTAGTCAGCTTTCCGCTGCTGTCGATGAGATCAACATTGCCCATGGTGATGGCCAGATCGCCATGCAACTGAATCACCTGATTGCGGATAGCGCACTTCTGCCAGGGCTTGATGGCAAAGCCCTTGTCGTTAGGATAACTTGGATTACCGCCAACGAAATAGGCCAGCGCGCCAGCCTTGGTGCCCCGGAAGGTTTGCGGATGCTGAGTGAGCGTGGGTTTGAAGGCCACGGCTCCGTACTGATAGCCATAGGCCTGATCGAGGATCCTGCTTGCCGTTGTCTCGGCCGCCGCAAAACCCCCTGTAGCATAAGCCTTGCTGATCGCCAGCAGGCCGTTGCACCAGCCTTGCTGGGCATTCAACACCTGCTGTTCGGTAATGTTGCTGTTCATGCGCATCGGTAAGCTATCGGCCATTGCAGCACCTGTTGACGTAACCAAGAGGGGCAATACCAGAGCGCTACAGGTGGTGGCCAGACGATGGTTCATGGTGATGTGCCGAGTTAAGGGCTGTGGGACTGTAGTCGGCTCAGTCGCAGCTTAGGTTGGTGTGGCATGTCGCTGATCTTTTCCGGGAATCGCAGTCATGAAGCCCGCGTCACATATCCCGTTTTGGTGTGTCCATTGGTGTCTCCATCGTACGAGCAGGATCGTGTCACTGACGTGGCTCTGATTGCAGAGTTAAATACTGCGGCTTTGTGGCAACGAAAGGCTTGCGCAGCTGAAGGGCTAACGGCATGGATAGATCG